>JBNKDX010000133.1:0-6427 GCA_050288485.1 Rhodomicrobiaceae bacterium
CAGCCGGAGCCCCCCATCATCGAATGGTATTCCGCCGGGGCCATCGTCGCCTGGGCGGCTTTCATGGCGGGCGTCGTCATCGCCGCCGGGCTTGCCGTCTTCGGCGATATAGACACCTACCGCAAGGCCGTCCGGAGCGTGGTCCCGCCGGTGGTGAAACTGATCCAGCCCATGCTCCGCGAGACGCCGGACGCAGCGCATCTCGATCGCATCGCCGACAATCTCGCTTACTTCACCCTGCCATTATCCGCGGCGGTGACATGGCTCCTGATGATGCTGGGCAATGTCTGGCTGGCGGCGAAAAGCGCGGCGATCTCCGGGCAACTGCCGCGCCCATGGCCAGCCCTGGCGTATCTTGACTATCCGCCGCTGTTCACAGCCGGGCTGTTCGCGGCGATCGGCTTCGCGTTCGCGCCGGGCCTCATCGGCGTTATGGCCGTTGGCTTCATCGGCGCCTTCGCGCTCGCTTTCATGCTGATGGGCCTGATGGTGATCCATGTGCTGCTGCGCGAATCCAGCTTCAAGCACGTGCTGCTTGCGGGCATCTATATCGGCGTCGTCATCAACCCCTGGGTCGCGCCCGTCATCGTCCTTCTGGGGGTGGCCGAACCGTTTCTAGAACTGCGCAGACGCGCATTGCAATCATCAGCGCCCCCGGGCGGACACCGCGGGTCCTGACATCCAAGGAGCAACAGACATGCAGATCATTCTTCTCGAACGCATCGGTGGCCTCGGCCAGATGGGCGACCTTGTCAAGGTGCGCGACGGCTACGCCCGCAACTTCCTTCTGCCGAAAGGCAAGGCGCTGCGCGCCACCAAGGACAACCTCGCCCGCTTCGAGCGCGAACGCGCCCAGCTCGAAACCCGCAATCTGGAGCTGAAAAAGGAAGCGGACGCCGTCGCCGGCAAGCTGGCGGGCAAGAGCTTCGTCGCCATCCGCCAAGCCAGCGACGCCGGGCATCTCTACGGCTCGGTCTCGACGCGCGATATCGCCGATCTCATCACCGAGGGCGGTTTTTCCATCGAGCGCAACCAGATCCTGCTCGAACGGCCGATCAAGACGCTTGGCCAGCATCCGGTGCGCGTGCGGCTGCATCCGGAAGTCGAGGCCGGCGTCATCATGAACATCGCGCGCACGCCCGAGGAAGCCGAACGCCAGGCTCGCGGCGAGGACGTCACGGTCATGCGCGACGTGCACGAAGAGGAGGCCGCCGAAACGCCGGCCGAGGAAGACACCCCGCCGGCCGCTGAAGAAGCGGCAAGCGAATAACGCCGGGCCGCCGCGCGCGGCCCTTCCCCTTTCGCGAGACTGGACGGACTTGACCGGAACCGGGTTGTGACGGCTGCTACTCGCCGGGCGTCCAGCTCGGTTCGGGCGCGGGCTGCGCACGGTAGTAGCCGTAGCCCCACTTCTTCTGCCAGCGCACCGTCGCCAGCGACTTGTCCACCTTGTTGAGCGCCACGCCAAGCACATTGGCCTGCGCCGTGAAAAGCACGCCCGCCGCGCCGGTGACGACGTCCAGAGGCGTCGAGCCCCACTCAGCCACCAGGACCACGCCATCGAGAAGCGCGGCGATCGTGGCGGCATCGACGATCGGGTTCACGGGCGGCAGGTCGGCGACGATCACGTCGTAATGATCGCGGAGAGACCCCAGAAGCGATCGCATCGCGGGCGACGTGAGCTGTTCGTAGGATACCGGCGCCTCCGAGAGCGCAAGCGGCAGGATGTCCGGCGCAAGCCCGGTCCCCGTCTTTATCGCCCGGTCATATCCCACCTTGCCCGCCAGCACTTCGAGCAGTCCCGTTTCGGCGCCCGGCGCGAAGTAGGGGCTGGCCGCGGCGCGGTGGATATCGCAGTCCAGGATCAGGGTCCGCCCGGCGCTGGCCGAAAATAGCGCCGCGAGGTTGGCGGCAATGGTGCTTTTGCCCTCCTCCGGCAGAGCGGAGATGACGCCGACGCATTTGGGCGCGCGCCGGTCGCCGGAAGGAGCAATGGCGGCCTTGAGCGCCTTGAGCGACCCTGCGAAGGGCGAAAACGGCGCGTCGATCGCCATCCGGAACTCGTGCCCCGCCCGCACGGCTTCGGGCGGCGGCAGCATGTCGATCGCGCGCCCGGCCGCCGGAGCCGGGGACGGAGCCTCTTCGAGCCGCGGAATGAGCGCGAGGCAGGGCAGGCCCGTCTGCTCGCGAATCTGTCGTGCGGACCGCACGCTGTCATCGAGCGCATTGCGCATGAAGGCGACGCCGACGCCGGCCAGGAGGCCGGTCAGCCCGCCAAAGGCCAGGATGAGCTTGCTCCGCGGCTCGCTCTTGACGAGAGGGCGCGTCGCCTCCGTGATGATGCGGGCGTTCGACACCGGGAAGGACTGCCGCTGCACCGCCTCGGTGAATGCCCGCTGGTAGGTCTCGTAAATGCGCCGGTAGGTCTCCGCCGTCGACTCCAGCTCCGTGAGCGTGACGGCGCGCTGCGAGGCGCTCTCCGGCCCCGCGCCGTGGCGCTCCGGACCTTCCTCCGACGCTCTGCCCATATCTGCCCCGCCGGGGGGACGGCCCGCTTCGGCGCCGCCCGGCACGTCGCTGCGCTGTTGCGGCATACGATATTGGCGCCCGGCGCGGAAGGCTTCGAGTTCGCGCGCCGCCTTGTTGAGCTGCTCCTTGAGCTGGCCGAGCCGCTTCTCCAGCCACTCGCTGCCCTGCTGCGCGGCCCTGGCGTTGGCCTTAAGCTGGTCCTGAATATACAGCTCGGCGAGCGTATTGGCGATCCGCGCGGCCTTGGCCGGGTCCACCGAGGTGAAGGATATCGAAATCGCGTAAGACTGCCCGACGCGGCGGACATCGAGATCGTCGAGAAACGCTTCCACCGCAATCCTGCGCCGGGCATATTCGGCAAGCTCACCCCGCGGCTTCCCGGGTTCCGAGATGATGCCGCGCATCAGCAGGGTGGCAAGGCGCGACACGATGGACGGCGGCCCGGGCTGAAACTCCCTGTCCTGCATCAGGTCGAGCCTGTCGATCGCGGCGGTCGCCAGCGATTCCGAACGCAGAACGGCGATCTGGCCTTCCACCTGCGCCACGTCGAGGGCGGGCGTCTGCGCGCCGGGCGTGGGGTCGCGAACGATCTGGATCGTCGCCGGGTCGATGAGGATTTCGGCCGTGGCGGTGTAGCGCGGCGTGGCGGTCAACACCAGGACGGCGGCGAGAACGGCCCCGGCGCCAAACGCCACGCCGATCGTCACCGAATAACGGCGGACGAAACGCCACACATCCGTGAAGCTCACATATTCCTGCTCATAGGCGCGGGGCTCCGGCGCCTCCCAGGATCTTCTCCGGCTGTCGGACGGGCTTTCGGCCATGATCTTCTGCTTTTCCGCGGCGGGAGCAGCCGCTCATCCCTTTATGCCAGGAAACGCATTTACGCTTTCACAACCTGAAGGCGAAAAAGGCGCGCGATGCCGAAACGCCGTGTTTACGCAAGCCGCCGATGCTGAGATTATGGCGCTGCGCCGAACGCCAGGATCGATCATGACCAAAACAGCATTGCCTTTCGGCCTCTGGCCCTCTCCGCTGTCTCCGGAGGCGGTCGCGGGCCAGTCCGCGCGCTTCGAGAGCGTCGCCCTGGATGACGGCGCGGCGCTGTGGACCGAACTGCGCCCAGCCGAGGGCGGCCGCACTGTCATCGTGCGCAAGCGGCCCGGCGAGCCGCCCGAAGACATCCTGCCGCCCGGCTTTTCCGCCCGCTCGCGCGTTCACGAATATGGCGGCGGCGAATTCCTGGCCGTGCGCGGCGCGGTCTATTTCACCAATCAGGCCGACCAGGATGTCTGGCGCCTTGACGACCGCGCAGCGCCGGAGCGCGTGACGGACGCACCCTCCATGCGCTTCGCCGATTTCGCGTTCGATGCGGCGCGCAACCGCCTGATCGCAGTCGCCGAGCGTCACGCCTTGGCCATGCCCGGCGAGCATCCGGAGAACCTTCTCGTCGCCATTGCGCTCGATGCCGCGCCTGATACTGCGGTGCGCCCGCTCGTTCGCGGCCGGGATTTCTACGCCTGCCCGCGGCTTTCGCCCGATGGCCGCCGCCTCGCCTTTCTGTCCTGGGATCTGCCGCACATGCCATGGGAGGCCGCGGCGCTCCACGTCGCCAAAATCGGCGCCGACGGCGAGGCCGGACCGGCGGTGCGCATCGCGGGCGGTGGGGCTGCGGAAGGCGCGGCGTTCCAGCCCGAATGGCGCGAGGACGGCGCGCTGGTCTTCGCCTGCGACAAGAGCGGGTGGGGCAATCTCTATGTTTGGGATGGGGCGGAAGTTGCGCCGCTCCTCCCCGTCGCGGCCGAATGCGCCAAGCCGCTATGGTCGCTGAGCGCGCGGTCGTTCGCGCTGCTGCCGGGTGGGCGCATCATCGCCTGCGCCGTAGCCGGCGGCGTGGCGGGCGTGGGCATCCTCGGCGATGGCGGCGATTTCACGCCCATCGAGACCGGCACGTGCCATGTCGGCACCCTCGCGAGCGAGGGCGGCTCGGTGATCCTGACCGGCGGGCGCGATTTCGCCTCGCCCGCGATCATACGGCTTTCGCACGCGGGCGATCATGAGCCGTTGCGCGAAGCCGCAGCCATCGCGCTGGACCGCGAAAGCATCTCGCCCGCGCGCCTGCTCACTTTCCCAGCGGACGACGGCGGCCCGATTTACGGCCTTTACTACGCTCCCGCGAACAGCCTCCACTGCGGCCCCGGCGGCGAATGTCCGCCCGCGATCATCGGCATTCACGGCGGACCGCATTCGCAGGCGACGCGGGGCCTGCGCCTTTCGATCCAGTACTGGACGACGCGCGGCTTCGCCTATCTCGACCTGGATTATGGCGGCTCGACCTGTTACGGCCGCGGCTACCGCGCCCGGCTCGACGGCCAGTGGGGCCTGCGCGATGTCGCCGACGCCGAAGCCGCCGCACGCCATCTCGCCGCCGAGGGCCTCGCCCGTGCGGACCGGATCGCCATCACCGGCGGGTCCGCCGGCGGCTACACCGTGCTGATGGCGCTGGCGGCGACGTCCGTGTTCGCGGCAGGCGCGAGCTACTATGGCGTGTCCGATCTGGCGGCGCTGCAGCGCTCGACGCACAAATTCGAGGCGGGCTATGTGTTCGGGCTGATCGGCGCCCAGCCCGGCCCGGGCGGCCTCACGGACGCCAGCGACCCCGTCTTCGCCGAACGCTCGCCGCTCGCCCGTGCAGCGGACATCAAGAGCCCGGTCATTCTGTTCCAGGGCCTCGATGACAGAGTGGTGCCCCCGGAACAGTCGCGTCTCATCGCCGCCGAACTGGAGCGGCGCGGCGTGCCTGTCAAGCTGTTCGAGTTCGAGGGCGAGGGGCACGGTTTCCGGCGCGCGGAGAACGTGGCCAGGGCGCTGGCCGAGGAATACGCGTTCTACGTCCAGGCGTTCGGACTCGACGGCGCCTGACTTCGCTCATCATCCCCGTCGCGGCAGCGCCGCGAGAAGGCCTCGCAATTCTTCCAGCGGCAGGCTCTGCCGCCGCCGCCAGTTCGGCCGCTCGTCAACCGTTCCGGGCAGATTGACCGCCACCATTTCGCCCGCGATGTCGTCGAGCTGCGCCATCGCCAGGCGGGAGGGCGTGCGCGCGATGAAGTTATGCGCGGCGGCGACAAGCTGAGGACCGGGCGGCGTGGAGAAGTCGCCGACGCCGCCGGTGTCGCCCAGGCCGAGCGCCTGAGCCAGCGCGCGCTTGTCGGCAAGACGCCGCTCGCGCACAGCGGCAGCTTCGGCGGCGGACATGAGACCGAGCGCCTCCCTCTCGCGGATATCCTCGCCCATCCACCACCCGGCGAGCGTGGGCAGATCGTGCGTGGAAACGCAGGCGGCCGCCATCGCAGGATAGGCCTCGGGGCGTCTGAAAGCCTCCCCGTCGCGCTCGAACCACATCACGCGGTAACTCAGCATGCCAGCGCTGTCCAAAACCTCGCGGAAATTCTCCGGCACCGTGCCGAGATCCTCGCCGACGACCACACAGGACGCACGCGCGCTCTCCAGCGCCACCTGCGCCATGAGATCGTTCACGGGGTAGGAGAGGTAGGCGCCCTCTCCCGCCGCCCCCCCGTCGGGGATGACGAACAGGCGCATCAGGCCCATGACATGGTCGATGCGCAGCAATCCGGCGTGGCGCATGTTCGCGGCCGCCACCTCGTTGAAAAGACGGAAACCGGACGCCCGCCACGCCAGCGGATCAGGGGGCTGAAGGCCCCAGTTCTGCCCGCCCGGCGCCAGCAGGTCGGGCGGCGCGCCGATCGACAATCCTTCCAGCATGTTCTTGCGGCCGGCCCAGTTGTCGGCGCCGGACGGGCGCACACCGACAGCCAGGTCGGCGAGCAGGCCGATGGCCATGCCCGATTGCTCGGCGGTGTTTTTGACCGCGGCAAGG
>JBNKDX010000134.1:0-6425 GCA_050288485.1 Rhodomicrobiaceae bacterium
CCTTTGCCCGGTTCGCCGCCCACCCCTATATGTCCGCCCATCAGATCGACATACTGCTTGCAGATAGCCAGCCCCAGGCCGGTCCCCGCTTCCGTCGGCGGCCGGTCCCCCAACTGCACGAAGGGAAAGAAAATCCGCTCCCTGTCTTCCTCGCGGATACCGGGGCCGGTATCGGCCACCTCGAAGCGTATCCGCGCTTTTTCGGCAGTCTCCTCGCTCGCTGGCGTGGCCCTGAGGACGACGCTGCCGCTTGCGGTGTATTTGATGGCGTTTCCGATCAGATTGATCAGCACCTGCCTCAGTTTTCCCCCGTCAACGGAAATATTCCGCGGCAAGCCAGGGGATTGTTCCAAGGTAAAAGTCAGGTCTTTCTCCGCCGCCCGCATCTGCATCATGGATTGCAAATCCAGCAGCAACTGGTGCAGATCGAGATGCGTCTCCTCCAGTTCCACGCGGCCGCTCTCGATCTTGGAGATATCGAGCACGTTGTTGATCAGATGCAGCAGGTGTTCGCCGCTGCGGTTGATGATGTCCAGGTTCTCGACCTGGCCGGCGGCCAATTGCGGGTCGCGCTGCATCATGTTGGAGAAGCCGAGAATGGCGTTGAGTGGCGTGCGCAACTCGTGGCTCATATTGGCCAGAAAGACGCTCTTGGCCCGGTTGGCGGACTCGGCGGCATCCTTGGCCTGCTCCAGCTGACCGTTCTTTTCCTCCAGGGCATGGGTCCGTTCGGCCACTTCCTCTTCCAGGTGGTCGCGATGCTTCCGCAACTTCTCCTGGGCCGCGACCTTGTCTCGCAGCATCTTGTTGGCGTTCGAGGCCATGCCGCGCAATTCACTGAATGTCAGGCCGGCCACTTTGATTTCGCGGTCGGCGAATGCCGCCTCGTGGAAGAATTCGTCGAACCGGGAAAAATCCCGCAGCAGACGCTGAAAGACCTTCCTCAAGACTATCAGCAGCAACAGGCCCGCAATTCCGGATAACAGCAGGATCCACAAGATGTCGTTGCGTAGACCGGCCTTGAGGGAGCGCAGGAGGACCGCGATATCCGCTTCCACGTCGTCAGTGTAGACGCCGGTGCCGACCATCCATCGCCAATCGTGCACGCCCTTGGAAAACGACACCTTCGGCCGCTCTTCGCCGGTGTCGGGTTTGCGCCAAAAATAGTAAACATAGCCGCCATCCCGGGTCTTCGCCGCCGCGATCAAATCTTGGACGACTTTCACCCCATGGGAATCCTGGTAGTCCCAAATGTTCTTGCCGACGAGATCCGGCTGTGCCCCGTGCGCAAGGACCACGCCTCGCCAATCGTCAACGAAGATGTAGCCGTTCTTGCCGTAACGGACGCCGGCGATATCCTCCAGCAATTCCTTCTGCATATCGGCTTCCAGAAGCTTGGCGGGGATGGTCGCGCCGAGAACCCACCCGTAGGGCTTGAACAGCTTGACGTAAGAGAGAAAGACCGTATCGCCCCCTTTCTCGCCAGGCTTGCCCGAGGTGTAACGATAGGCCCCTTCGCCTTTCTTCCGGGCCAGTTCGATCATGCTGGCGATCGCCCGGCGGTCCTTCCCGTCGCGCAAGGGGGAAAGGGGCTGGCCTTCAGGTTTGGTTTCGGCGGGACCGAGAACGACGCCGCCATCGAGGTCGAGGATGAAGAAATCGCCCTTCCCGTGATACACGCGCATCGACGGAAGAGCGCTGATGATCAACCGCCTGATTTCTTCGGGAGATTTCGTCGCGGCATTCACTTTCCGGATATTTTCCAGTATGTCATACGCTTCGTAGACGTGATCCTTCAACAAGTTGTCGGCTTTTGAACCGATTTGACTGCGCTTGAACTCGATACGCTCGATGATGCGGTCGACCTCCCGCTTGATCATCTGCTTTTGTTGCTCGACGAAAGCGGCCCTCATCGAGACGGCGCGTTCTTTGAACTCGGCATATCTCTGGATGACGTGCAGAAGGATGATCAATACGACCAAACCGGCCAGCAGACCGCCGGCTGCGAGCCAGAGAATACGTTGGAAACTCACGTTCCGTTCAGCCTCAGGCGCTTTCTGCGCACCCTCGCTATGCTGCTGCGTATTCATGTCCCGATCCCCCGGAGGATTGGGGATGCAATGCCGCCTTCGAGAGCATCTCCGCGGCCGCAGGCGCAGCCGGTCTGCGCCAATCGAAAACAGAGCGGGCGCGGCCGAAGCGGTCTCTTCGGAAGACAGGCGACGCCATGAGAACCGTCTTTTGGCCGTTGGGGCTGGTTGGTTACGGCTTCACCGGCTGGTTTCCCCAAGGGCAGAGCTTTCATTCCGAAACCCCACTGGTATTTGCCCCCTTGCATGCGCTGGAACTCATGGAAACTGCTGAAATATGTTTGCGCTTCAATCCCCTGCCACCCGGACAGGGCCTCGTGGAATGTCATAATCCGGGAAAATGAAAATTCCGGTAGCGGTGCGCGCTGCGGCGGATTTTCGAGATTGCCAGGGAGACTCCCGGTAAATGCGGGAATGCCGCGCAGGCGGAATGGAGCCCGGAGAGGATATTGGAGCAGCTCGGCGAGGAGACCCTGCAGGAGCAGGCCGAACGGCTGTGGCTCCGGCATTCCCGACCATTCGAGGCGCCGGGTTCAGGCGACCATCATCAACGCGGCGTCGCCGGTGCTTGCCGCCTGAGGCTCGCCGGTGAGGTCCGTCATATCCGGCCGCGGAGGCCCGGTCGCGCCCCGCCTCTTTTGCACGCTTGAGATTGTCCTGGATCGCGCCGCGCGCTGCGCCGGGCGCGCAGATCCCCGCTTGCGCGAGAATGGCGAAAAGGGGAGCGGAGAAGAATAAAGCCGGCGCTAAGGCCGGCTTTTTGAGTTCATGACGTACTGCTTCTTGCTTCTAACCGCGTACAGCTATTGCCGACACTTACTTCAGAGGCTCAAGATCACGCTCGCCGCCGCCCCACTTGTATTTGAAGGCCGCGGAGACGATGTTCGCCTTGCTCTCGGCGTCCACTTTGAGCAGAGCGCAATTGTTGGCTTCGAGTTCGCAAATCGACGCATCGTCAATGATGATATGCGTGTAGGCGAGGTCGATGCTGGCCTTTTCGGAAAGCTTGTGACTGGAACCCACGCTCAGCCACAGGCGGTCGGCGTCAGGCAGCGACACGCGCCGCTCGGCATCGGTCGTCGGAGCCTTCTCCCACGCAACGCCGAAGCGGAAGGTGTTGCTCGGATCGTAAGAGTATTCAAGGCCGCCCGAGAAGAACCAGCCGTCTTCATAGTTCAGCGGGAACTTGTCGACGGTCTTGCCGTTGCTGGCGTTGTTGATATCGATCGTGCCGAGGCTGCTCCAGCGGGTCCATTCGACGGTGCCCATGAACGCCAACTGATTGCTAAGATTCTGGCGTACACCGAACGATACCATGTCAGGCAGTGTCAGGTCGGCCGCGACATTCGGGTTTGTCAGGCAGCCGCTCGGGTCAAGAGGCGAGATCGGAACCGATGCGTTCGACAGCCCGTAACCGCTGCATTTTCCAGACAAGCCAATGTCTACCGCCGAACGATAACCGATGCCGATCTGCGTTCCGGCAACCGGCTTCCAAACGATGCCTGCCGTAGCGCCGACGCCCCAATCGTCCCCTTCCACCGTACGGCCGGGCAAAGGCGGGAGAATAACGGCTTGGTTGAAGGGATTGACGAGAGCTGGATTAGCGCCACTCTTCAGCGTCACGTCGAAATACTCGATCTGCAGACCGGCGCCAACTGTCAGCGTGTCTGAAATCTTGTACGCCACGGTTGGATTGAAGTTGAACGATATGACCTTCGACGTCGTGGCGAAAGGAGAACCCGCCCAATTGACGTTGTCCGGCTTGGTCGTGAACGAGAACGGCGAGTTGATCGCCATGCCAAGGAACAGCCGGTCGTTAACCTGATAATTGAAGTAGCTGGCAGGCACAAAACCAGGGTCGGAAATGCCGCCCGACTCTGTGCCCATCCCGCCGAGAGAAACGAGCAGGCTGCTTGGATCCGCATGCATGTTCGTATCGACCACCACCGCGGTGATGTTCGACGACGAGTTCATGCCCGTGAACATGCCGGTCGCCGCCGGGTTCCAGAACATCGAGCTGAGGTCGTTGCCAACGGCCTCGCCCGCGAACGACATGCCCTGATAATAAGTAGACTGTTCACGGATGCCAAAGCCGCCTGCATCCGCGCCGGTCGTGCTTACGGCCAGCGCCCCCACCAGCACCGCCAGGCTCACGCCAAAACGCAGGCTCATCCCCCGAACCACACTCATAATCTAGCTCCCCTTCCCTGAAACCGCCCCTCTGCTCGTGGCGGTTTGACGCACAAGTACCCCTTCCCACCAGTGATACCCAGCGGCGGACTTTACGCAAGCGTCAAGCAGAGCAGTGATCCGCAATCTACGCTTGTGCCAAGTGACGTCGATCTCGCCACAGTTGCCTCAACCCTCCGATGCTTTGCTTATAAGTATTTGAAATTACGTATTTTTACTGATGGCGTGGACGGAGCGGGTGCGGCCGGCGTCGTGGCCGCCGCCCGGCGGGTGCTGGCGTTTCTTCAGCGCCTTGTTGCTGAAACGCCACGGCGGCAGAGGCGCCCATCTTCGCCCGGACCTACGCTCCCGCCGCCCGTGAAGCGCGCCATTCCGCGAAGCGCTTCTCTTTCCCCGCCGCGTCATACTCCTCGAACTCGGCCCATTCACGAGCCAGCGCCTCGCGTTCGGCAAGCTCGCTTTGCTCCGCCTCCAATTGGGCGAGATAGTCCCGATGCGCCTCGTCCATCACATTGAGGAGACTGCGCTGCTTGGCGGCGAGGTGGGAATCGCGCATCAGGCGTTCCCGGTCGTCCGGGTTCAGCCGTTCCAGCAGCGCGGCCTTTTCCTCCGGCGACGGCGCGCGCAGGTCCGCAGGCGCCGCCCGCCAGGCAAGGTTGTTACAGGCCTGAATGAGACGTTGCAGATCAGCCTCCGCGTGACGCCTGGCGTTGGCGAAAGCGGCGGGCATCTGCAGCACGAGACCCACCGTCTCGATCTGCTCGGCGATGATCTCGGCGCTTACCGGTTCGTCGCAAACGAGGCTGGCGTCGAATTGATCGCGCTCATCCGGCTCGGTCTGCGCTTGAGCGAGAAACTGCTCATGCGCCTCTTCCATCTGCGTGATCAGAATGCGCTGTCTGGCGGCAAGGCGTGACTCGTTCAGGAGCTTCTCACGGTCTTCGGCGCTCAGGCGCTCCAGCAGCGCGGCCTTCTCTTCCGGGCTGGGCGCGCGCAGATCCGCGGGCACCGATCGCCACGCGATGCGGTTGCACACGCTGACAAGCCTGCGCATTTCGTTGTGAGCATGAAGCCGGGCGTTGGCGAACGCATTGGGCATCTGCAACAGGCGCTCCACCGACCGGCCCTGTTCAGCCGCCACTTCCTCACTCACCGGCTCGTCCCAAACGAGACTGGCATCGAACTCATTGCTCATATCTGGCTCCCCTCGCTGCCCCACTCGCGCCCGACGCGTGTGCGTGCAAATACCTACTCCTAAGCCGGTTTTCGCGGCAAGCCAACGAAAGCCTGCCGAGACTCATGAATGGGCGTCATTTTTCCGCATGCAGCCCGCTGATCGCCGAAGCGGACGAAGGCTCGGCCGAAATGCGGCTCCTGCCGTCCTCATGGCGCGCAAAGACCGCTAATCAACCCGTCAAGCTCTGCTGGACGCGGCCCCCGCGCTGTGATATGGCGCTGCCACCATGACGCTTTCGCTCACCATAGGCGCGCTTTCAGCGCCCCGCGCCAGAGGCGCGCGACGACGCGGAAACCAGCTCGCGCTCCCGCCGCGCGCTGCCGGTCATGGCCGCCGTCCGTAATTGACGGCCCTCCGAGAGCGCCTGCCGGAGCCCGGTCCGTTCCCGTTTTCTCTTTTGCTGCAGGTGCTTTCCATGACATCCAGTTTCCTCCTCCGGCCGCAGGCGCCGGGCGACGACGACGCTGTTGAGGCCCTTCACGCTCTAGCGTTCGGTCCGGGACGCTTCGCACGCACCGCCTACCGCATCCGCGAAGCCTCGGCGGCCGGGCCGGTCGCAGCGCTGACGGCGTGGGAGGGCGACGCGCTTGCGGGCGTGATACATTTCACGGCCGTCACCATCGGCGGAAGGGGAGGCGCCGCGCTGCTCGGCCCTCTGGCCATCACACCCGCCTGGCAGAACAAGGGCTGCGGCATGCGCCTGATCGCCAGCGGCATGGCGGATGTGCGCGAGAGAGGCTATGAGCTGGTCATCCTGGTCGGCGACCTGCCCTATTATGGGCGGGCGGGCTTTCGCGCCGTTCCTGCGGGACAGATCGTGTTGCCCGGCCCGGTGGACCCTGTGCGCCTCCTGGCCGCGGAACTGGCGCCCGGCGCACTCGCGGGCTTCGGTGGCGTGGTCGCAGCCG
>JBNKDX010000135.1:0-6394 GCA_050288485.1 Rhodomicrobiaceae bacterium
AGACGGGGGCGTGCACAGCCGCCGTTTCGCCGACTACCGTGCCGTACCAGGACACCGAAAACGGAGCGGCGTCCGCCGCGCCGCCCAGCCACATGGCTCCGCGTCCGGGGCGCCGCACCGACAAGGCGCCGTCCGCGCTCGCAAGCAACCCCTTCGCTGCGAGCCGGTCCCTGACTTCAATCCACTGATCCCTGGAGATATCGCAATCGGCCACGTCTTTACACCAGCTTGAATACGTCCTCAAAACGGTTGAGCGACTCGTCGATGATTTCGTCGGTGTCGGCCATGCTCGTGTAAATGCGGCTCCCGGCCAGCGTGACGAGACCGTGCGCCGAATATGCGGCCCCCATCTCCTCCATCATGTGCTTGCGCGCTTTCGCCTCCTCGCGCACGCGCCATAGCTTGTACAGATTGCCGGTGTCGAGCAGGAGCACGCCCGACGTCTGCAGGTGCACGATCGAGCCTATGTTGTAGACGACATAGGGCAGCCTGAGCCGCTCGATGATCCCCTCCAGACCGCGCCTCAGCCTGTCGCCCGCGCGGCCTGCCTTGACCGCCGCGTCCGAACGGTGGGCTTCGAGCAGGGCATGATACCCGGCGGCGCAGGACAGCGGGTTGGCGGAAAGGGTGCCGCCGACAAAGGCGCGGCGCGATGTCGTGCCGATGCCGCCGACGAGCAGCATCATGACGTCCCGCCGCCCGCCGATGGCCCCGGCCATCGGGTAGCCTCCGGCGAGGCATTTGCCGAGCACGGTGATGTCCGGCATCACGTTGAAGTAGCCTTGAGCGCCGCCGGAACCGAGCCGGAAACCGGTGACCACCTCGTCGAAGATCAGAAGCGCGCCGAATTCGTCGCAGAGAGCGCGAACCTGACGGTTGTAATCGGGATGAACGGGCCGCGTGCCGCTCTCCGGGCCAAGCGGTTCCACGAGCACGGCGGCGGTGCCGCCGCGCAGGCGGTTCCACTGCAGCATCCGCCGCAATGCGCCGAGGTCATTTGGATGGCATTCCTGCGTATGCGCAGTGGCGCCGCGCGGAATGCCCACTGCCTCCATGCGCCCGGTGCCGGGCAGGCGCATGCCGTAGACGAGCTGATCGCTCCAGCCGTGGTAAGCCCCGCCGATCTTGATGACCCGCTTGCGGCCCGTGTAGGCGCGCGCCAGCCGGACCGCCCCCATGACCGCCTCGGTGCCGGAGCCGAGCAGGCGCAGCATCTCCACGCCGGGCATGAACTGGCACACCAATTCCGCCAGCTTCACCTCATATTCGTGCAAAAGCCCGGTGACCGGCCCGCACTGCTCCAGGAGTTCGTTCACCTTGCGCCGCAACTCCGGCGGATTGGAGCCCAGGAGGATCGGCCCGCCCGCCTGCAGGAAGTCGATATAGCGGTTGCCGTCGATGTCGGTCAGGTGCGCGCCTTCGGCCTGCGTCATCGCCAGCGGGAATGGATAGTTGAAGGCGAGATTGTGCTGCACGCCGCCCGGAATGACCTTCTTGGCCGCCTCCGCCAGCCGCTTCGAGCCCTGGCAGCGCTCATCGAAATAGCGCATGACCCGCGCCATCCCCTCGGGCTTCAGGGGGCGCATCGGCTGCCGGACGAGGTCATCGAAGCGCCGGTAGAGCGTATCGACGTCGGGCCATTCGGAAATCGCGGAATGCGAGGGAGCGTGCATGATGTCCACCGGGAAAACGTCTTCGGAAAAAGCTTCGGGAGGGGCGTTGACGGTCATGCACTCTCCAGCGCCGCCATGACGTTGCGCAAAGCGGCGGCGAGCGGCGGTTCCTCGCTGGCGCGCGCGGCAATCCGGCGGAGCAGATGTTGCCGGGTCAGGCGTTCCAGGTCTTCGACGGCTTGCACCGCCGTCTCCATGTCCCTCCCGCAGCACAGCACGCCGTGATTGCGCATGAGATAGGCGTTGATGTCCGGACGCAGCGCCCGGCCCAGCGTGGCGGCCAGGAGCCCCGTCCCCGACGGCATGTAGCCGACGAGCGGCACGCGGCTGCCGAGAGAGCGCTGCAGCTCCGGCTCATCGACCTCCAGGGCCTCGCCGAGCAGGGCGCAGGCGCTCGCCACCGGCTGATGCGTGTGGATGCTGCAATGCGCGTCGGGACGGCGGCGCAGAACGCGGGCGTGCAAGCCGGTCTCCACCGACGGCGCGCGCTCGCCCTCTACCCGCTTCAGGTCCGCCAAGCGGACGACGCAGATATCCGCGGCGGTCATCGTCATGTAATCGGTGGCCGATGGGGTGACCGCGAAAGTCTCCGCGCTGATGCGCAGCGCCACGTTCCCGCCTGTCCCGGCGAGGTATCCCCGGCGCGATAGCAGAGCGCACAGCTCGACGGCGCGCTGGCGTTCTTCATGGGCGAGCATGTGGCGCTCCTCCGGCCGACGGGTTCAGACGGCGGTACACCGGCGCCAGCCGGCGGTGCAGGTCCTTGAGCACGGCAAACCTGTCGTCATACAGCGCCCTGACGGACGCATCCGGCTCATACAGACGCCGTTCCTGCTGCAATGCGGGCAAGTCGGAGAATTGCAGAGCCCCGGTACCGACGCCCGCGATAAAGGCTGCGCCGATGGCGTTGGCCTGGATCGGATTGGCGAGCTGCCGGATCGGGACGCCCGTGACGTCGGCGATGATCTGGCACCACAGGTCCGATTGCGCCCCGCCGCCGACGGCGGTGATCGCCCCCGGAGCACGGCCGATGAGGCGGGCGAACGGCTCCAGCATCCAGCGGGTGTTGAGCGCAACGCCTTCCATGAACGCCCGGATGATATCCTCCCGCGTGTGCCCCAGCGAAAGGTTGACGAGCCCGGCGCGCAGGCTCGGATCATCGACGGGGGTGCGCTCGCCGAACAACCAGGGCATGTAGACGAGGCCGTTGGACCCGGCCGGGACGCGTGCGGCGATCTGGTTGAGGACCTCGTAAACATCAGGACGCTGCTCGTCGCTGAGCAACTCGTCCGGGTGGAAAAGAATGCGATCGCGCAGGAAGGAGAGATTGGCTCCCGCCGAACTCTGGAGGGCCACGGCGAGATAGCGGCCCTCCACCGCGCAGGGAACGGCGGCGATCTTGCTGAACACGTCGGTTTTCATGAAGGGCACATGGGCGCCCAGCCATGACGATGTGCCGATGTAAAGGTGAGGCGCGAAATCGGTCACCGCCGCCCCGACCGCCACGGCGGAGGTGTCGACCGCTCCGGCGACGACCACCGTGTCCGGCCGCAGACCGAGGCTCTCCGCCAGATCCGGCAGAAGCGGGCTGAGCACCTCGGTCGACGCCACGAGGTCCGGCAGCTTCTCCCTTTCGACGCCGAGCATCCTGAGCAGCTTGCCGCTGTAGCGAACGTTCGAAGGGTCGCGGTTGTCGGTCACCCAGGTCGTGACCATCGAATCGGGCGTGGCGCAGAACCTGCCGGTCAGACGCAGGTTCATGTAATCGAGCACGTTGAGGAACTTGTGCGTCCGCTCGTAGCGTGCGGGCTCATGATCGCGGATCCAGGCGATATGCCCGGCGCTGTCCTTGCCGGAATCGGCGGGCGCGCCGCCGGTGAGGCGAAGCCAGCGCCAAAGTCTCCAGGGATTGACGCCCTTGATGATCAGCCCGCGGCCGTGCATCCGCCGCGCGATCGCCGGACCGCCGCGCATGTCCAGCCAGAGCATGGCCCGGCCGATGGCGTTGCCGCCGCTATCGACGCAGACGGTGCCCTCACCCTGGGTGGAGCAGCAGACGGCGGCGACGCGGCGGCGCAGGTCTTCGTCCTTGCACAAGGCCGACGAAGCGGCCAGGAAAGCGTTCCACCACTCGCGCGGGTCCTGCTCGGCGGCGACACCGTCGATGTGCAGAGCCACCGGCTCGAATGCCCAAGCCGCCACCGTACCGTCCAGGGACACCAGGGCGCATTTGCACCCCGAAGTCCCCAGGTCGACGGCGAGCACGAGCGGCCCCGTGCCCGCCGTACCGGTACTTGCTGACTGGATGGGCATGCCGTTACAACCGGTGCGCAGCGGACGAGATCACAGACACTTCCCGGCCGCCTTCCCTATTTGAGAGGCGCGTTCTCAAGATCGCCCTGTCCCATGAACAGCTTCATCAGGCGGATTTCAGCGGTGAAGTCTTCCTTGAAGCTGCCGGTGCGAGAGAAATCGTGCGTGATGTCAGTGGCGATCTGAAAGCTTTCGGAAAGCGGCATGGCGAACTGAACGTGCCCTTTCAGATATTCGTCTTTGCCGAGCGACTGATCCCCGACCAAGGCGCCCAGCACGCCACCTTTTGCAATCTGCTCGCCACCCCAGGATTTCTCGATCCCGACCGCGGCGAACATGAGCGGATTCCAGTTGTAGCGGATATACGCGCTGATGTTGTAGGTGTTGTCCTGCGTCAGCTTGTCGAAGCCGAACCCGCCCATCGATACGGGATTGTCGCCATCGCTGTGGAACGCGACAGCCCCGAAGGCGTCGAACCAGAAGTTCTTGAGATACGGAGAGAATTTGCCGAGGCCTTCCTGGTAGGTCAGCTGCATGATGTCGACGGTCTGATGCGGCGTCGTCACATTCACATCTATGTTGCTGTCGTACTTTCCAAACGGCAGCACCAGGTAGTTGGTGAACCCGAGATCACGTTCGTTCTTCGGATCGACGATGAGACCCAGGGTGAAATAAAGGGTCGGAGCAAACAGGGCGGCCTCGCCGCTCAGACTTTGTCCCCCAATTTCAGCGTTTTGAGGATTGGCGTAGTTGAGCGCGAAAGACAGGACCAGAGGGGCGTCGAAAACCTTTCCCGCCACCCAGTCGACGCGCGCGACCGCTTTGTACGCGTCGAGATTTCCCGACTGTGAATTGCCGGCTGAATCGTAATACGCGCCACCGTGGCGATAGGCGGTGTAGCTCGACACGGCAATCGTGCCGACCGGCAGTTCGATTCCTCCGATGTCCCCGGCATATGTGCTGGTATTGGCGTCAACCGAACCCGCCTGCGCTCCGTGCGATGCCGCAAGTATTACTGCCGCCGCAGCGCCAACAGATTTCACGAACCGCCATGCTTTATCCGGCGCCCTGCAGTTGCCGTTTAGTATTTCCATGTTTATTATGGCGTACTAATGCCACTCCCTCGTTATCTTGCACTCCCGCGCATTCAAGAAATCAGCGCGGAGCACACCCCCAAACCCGCGAGCCAGACCGCCACCCGGCTGCGATTGCGCCGCTGCAGAAAGAAACCGCGCAATCAGCCGCAATCCGGGTGGCTCGCCCCCCGACCAGTGTTTCATAGCAGGTGAAACACGAGCACCGCTCGCCTTTTCTCATTAACATGGCGTTCCTGTGCCGGGCAAGTGCATACAATAAAGAGGATGGGTGCGGATGGGTGCACTGTTGCAAAAAAGTCCGGGCAGGCGGCTGCACCGAGAACCGGCCCGTGTAAATCGCGTATCTTTCAGCATTTTGAGAGCGGATTGGACGGGGTGATCTGCGGAAGGCGTAAGACCGCACGCGTCCGGAAAAGAAATGGCGGCGCCAGAGGCCGCCAGACGCCATTATCGGCGCCGCATTGCGGTTGCGGCGTCCACGGCCGGGGGCGAGAAGCCGGCAAGTGACTGAGCAACGAGAGTTTTCAGGGCATCGACGATTTTCTCTCGAACATCCGGTGAAGCCCCCATAGCGAAACGAAGGGTCGAACTCACCCATTCAATAAGGACTATGGCCGTCGCAGTGGCCTGCTCGGGGGCAAGAGCCGGAAAAAGATGGGTAAGATAGGGCTGCACGAGCGCCGCATTTTTCTTTGTGTCTTCGATGTTGAGCGCTCTCAGGTCCGGATAAGCATGCAGACTGGCCCAGATTTCCGGCGCGGACGGCGTCTGGAAGAAAAATTTGGCAATGTCGTCAATGAGCGCCTTCGCCTGTTCGGGATCGAAGCCGCTTTTGTCCATCGGGAGACGGGCTTGCAGCCCCGTTTCCAAGATGTTCCTCAGCTTCTCCAGTTGCCGCTCGACAAGAGCGTGGATGAGCGCCGCCGTGGACGGGAAATAGTGGTAGACCGAGGCGATCGGCAAATCCGCGCGGCGGGCGACCTCGCGCATCGCCATTCCTTGCAGCCCGGATTCCGCGATGACCTCCGCCGCCGCATCCAGCAGAGCCTGAAGCCGCGCCCGGCTGCGGTCCTGGCGCGGTTTATGCCGCATAGCGAGCCGCTGCCGTGCCTTGTCGCTACGCGTACCGCTCTCGTTCATCTGGTTGCGCCTTTGCGTCAGTGTGCAGACTGATTCTCATACACAGGTCATCGCGCAAAGTGGCGATGTCTGTCAAGACACGCATTCCCCGACCGCAGGGCAATCGCATGAAATATCAGGTGACGGAAAGGCGAAATTCTGAATCGCTCGGATGATCTCTTGATTCGCGAA
>JBNKDX010000136.1:0-6303 GCA_050288485.1 Rhodomicrobiaceae bacterium
TTTTCGTGCCAGTCTCCGGACATGTCACCTTCCAGGGAAATGGTGCCGGTAAAAGTGGCCCCGGCCGCAATGCCGCCCATCCAGCTTTCCCGCAGCGAGCGCGCGTCGCTCGCCAAGTTCCTCGAAGGCGCGCGCCAGCCCGGCGAAATTCCCGCCGATCACGAAGAAAAGTTCATCAATTACGATCTGGTGCGTAAGGACGTGCTCCTGCTGCAGATCACGCCGCTCGGCCAGATGGAGCTGCTGCGCCAGCGCTTCCGCGGCATGAAGCCGCTGATGCCGCACGAGGAGCCACATCTGGACGCGCCACAATTTTTGCTCGGCCGGTAGACGGTCTGCGGACGGCTCGGGGAAGGTTCGTATCGACGTACTGAGTGGCCGCGCCGCGGGAGAGGCGGCAGGGTGCGCCGATGCAACCCGATTTCTGCGCCTGGGCGGGGCTATCAGTAACGAATTTCTTCACGGTCCACTGGCTGCGGATGATGGGGCCTATCTGGTGGCCAGCAACACCAACGAGATAAAGTAAGAGCGGACTTCCCGCTCGATCTTATCCCCAGTTTCGATGTAGACGCGATCGATATCGACCGCCTCACGCTACTGCCCGCAGTGTGCTTGTAGTATTTTTTCTTCTATTCATCTGAGAATATCCCGGCATTCTCGCAAAAGGAAATTCTTATTACGTTTAATTTCCATGGAAATGCTATAAGTTATTTGTCTGAGCCGATTGGCAGTCTGATCTTTGAGGATGCCGATGAAGATATGACAACTAATGACAAGGAAGATGATAAAAGCAACGCATTATAGAAAGAAGATCCTGCTGAATTATTAAGAAGACAACATTGAATAAAGCGTAATATAGGGCTGGCCGTGGCAAAAAAGAAATCATCATGAGAAAAACGGTTGCGGAACAACTTTCGACGGAACAACAGGAAATATTTTTCGAAGCGCAACGCTGCTCGGAGCGGGGCGACCTTGCTGGCACATTGCAGGCGTTAAAAAAACTGGTCGCCGCAAACCCAAATGTGGGGATTGTTCGTGCTATGTTGGGTAATGTGTACTGGGAGACTGGAGATACAAAATCAGCAGAATTTGAATTTCTTGAAGCAGTTAAACTGTCTCCTGACTCCGAACGGGTTTCATTAATACTGTTCCACTTTCTTTTTGAGCAAGGGAAGACGGATGACGCTTTCGAGGAAATAAAGAGATATACAAAACTTAACGAGTCTGAAGAGTATAGAAATATAATAAGGTCGCTAAACGAGCAATAGAATTATATTCGCAGAGCGCCGTCATTATGGATAGTCCTAAATAAGGTTCACGAATCCCGATGTCTCATGATGTCAATCATTATTGAGTGTATTAATTCCGCGTCTCCAGAAGACGGCGCGCAATCACCTGCGCCTGGATTTCCGCCGCCCCCTCGAAAATGCTGAGGATGCGCGCGTCGCACAGCACGCGGCTCACCGGGTATTCCATGGCGAAACCGTTGCCGCCGTGGATCTGCACCGCGTTGTCGGCCGCGGCCCAGGCGATGCGCGCCGCGAGCAGTTTCGCCATGCCCGCCTCCAGGTCGCAGCGCTTGCCGTGGTCCTTCTGGCGCGCGGCGAAATAGGTGATCTGGCGCGCGACCAGCGTCTCCGCCGCCATCATCACGATCTTGTCGGAGACGCGCGGGAAATTGACGATGGGTTTGCCGAACTGGATGCGCTCACAGGCATAGCGCAGGGCTAGATCGAGCGCGGACTGCGCCACGCCGACGGCCCGCGCCGCGGTCTGGATGCGCGCGGCTTCGAAGGTCTGCATGAGCTGCTTGAAACCCTGGCCTTCCTCGCCGCCCAGGAGGCCGGAGGCGGGCACGGCGAAACCGTCGAAGGAAATCTCGTACTCCTTCATGCCGCGATAGCCGATGACATGGATCTCGCTGCCGCTCATGCCCTCGGCGGGGAAGGGATCCTCGTCCGCGCCGCGCGGTTTCGGCGCCAGGAACATCGACAGGCCGCGATAGCCCGATTCATTCGGGTCGGTACGCGCCAGGATCGTCATCAGATCGGCGCGCACCGGGTGGGTGATCCAGGTTTTCTGGCCGGTTATGCGGTAGACGCCGCCATCGCGCGCCGCGCGCGTCTTCAGCGAGGCGAGGTCGGAGCCGGTGTTCGGCTCGGTGAAGACGGCGGTGGGCAGGACTTCGCCGGATGCTATGCGCGGCAGCCAATGGCGCTTCTGCTCCTCCGTCCCCGCGCCATGGATCAGCTCCGCGGCGATCTCCGAGCGCGTGCCCAGCGAGCCGACGCCGATATAGCCGCGCGACAGTTCCTCGGAGACGAGGCACATCGACTCCTTGCCGAGGCCGAGGCCGCCGAATTCTTCGGGGATCGTGAGGCCGAAGACGCCGAGTTCGCTCATCTTGGCGATGACGTCGAGCGGGATATAGGCGTTGGCCGAATGCCAGCTATGGGCGTGCGGCTCGATTTCGGCGACGCTGAAGCGCCGCATCTCGGCGCGCATGCTTTCCAGCGTTTCGTCCAGGCCGCTGTCGCCGAAGATGGCGTGGCCGTGTTCGTGGGTGATGAGGTCGATCACGCGCGCCCGCGCCGCGGCGGTGTTGCCGCCCTGGATGAGTGGGGCCGCGGCTTCGGCGAAGGCCGCCTGATCTTCCGGCGCGAGCGCCAGTTCGGCGGGCCGGATGAATTCGAGCTGGCTCATGGGGATGCCGCCGAGGATCTGCGCCGCATATTCGCCCAGCGCGATCTGCACGAGCAGGTTCTCCATTTCGCCGAAGCGCCCGTCCTCCTGAAGGCGGCGGGCGTAGTCGGTGGTCTGCTTGACGGCCTCGACATAGGTGGCGAGCCACGCCAGACCGTGAGCGCGATGCTGTTCACGGTCCAGCGCGGCGGTATCGAGCTTGCCGGCGGCGGCGAAAATCGTACGCGAGGCCGAGATTGCCTTCGCGAGGAGCTTATCCGCCGCCTCGGCGGTTCTGGAAGCAAGTGTGATCAGTTGTGTGTTTTCTATCTTATGCGACTGAACTGCGTTTGCTTCCATGAACCTCTCCTGTCGATGCGCTGTCAGCGCTCTGGCGAAGAGCCGAACAGGCGGCTGAAGAGGCTCCGCTTCTTCGCGGGCTTGATGTCCTCTTCCAGGACCAGTTCGACCTCCGGTGCTGGTTTGTCTTCCACCGGCTCAGCCGCCTCGGCGGCGGGCTGAGACCCGGCAGTTTCCGCTGGAGCTGCTTCTGCCGCTGCGGCGGCCTCCGCAACGTCGCCTTCTGCAGCCTCCGGCGCGGCGTCCTCGGCCACGGGAGCGGCTTCGGTTGCGGCGGGGGCATCCCCGGCCGGAGCTGTTTCCGCAGCCGCTGCCGCCTCGGGTTCGGCGACGGAAGCCGTCTCCACTGCCGGGGCGGTTTCGGCTTCGGCCGACGCAGCCTCTGCCGCCGTTGCAGCGGGCTCCATCTCCGCAGCCGCCTCGGCTTCTACGGCAGGAGTGGTTTCGGCTGCTGCAGCTTGTGGCGCCTCTTCGGCGGTCACAGCCGGTTCTGCATCGGCAGGCGCGGCTTCGGCGCTTTCGGCCACAGTCTCAGGTGCGGCGGTAGTTTCCGTCACCGGCTCGGGGACGGAGGCGGCCGTGGTTTCTGCCGCGCTTTCCGCCGGGGCAGCCTCGACTGGAGCGGCTTCCACGGGCTCCGGCGTGGTTTCCTCCGCCGGAACCTCTGCCGCGGCTTCCGCGGTCACATCCGGCGCAGCGGCTTCGACCGCAGTTTCGCCAGCCGCTTCGGCCTCAATGGCGGCGGCGGTCTCCGCGGCCGGTTCGGCGCTGACGTCGCCTTCGGTATCCGCTGACGCCACCGCGGGCTCTGCCGCATCGGATACTTCGGAGCTGCGCCTTTCTCCCTCTCCATCGGCTGTGTCCCCGGCCATATCGGCGGCCGCAGATTCCGCAAGCGCTGGGACTGGTTCCTCGGCGACGCTCTCCGCCGCGGCGACGCTCTCGGTCGGGGCCTCCTCGGCCGCAGCATCTGCCGCCGCCACGGCGGCAGCAGCGCGCACCGCTTCGTCCTCGGCGAGCATCTCGTTGACGCGGAGCCAAGACTGATCGGCAAGATCATCGAAGCCAGTGCGCGGCTCGGGTTGCGGTTCTGGCTCGGGTGCGCTTTCCGTCGCCGCAGTTTCCGCTGGCGCAGCTTCTTCCGCGACAGTCTCGGCCGGAGCCGTTTCGGCAGGCGCTTCGTCCGGCTTGGTCTCAGCCTCCTGCGCGGACGCTCTCGCGGCGTCGAGTTGCGCCGTGATCGGCCCGATGACCGCCTGCGCGACTTCCACGGTCAGTCCGGCGACCCCCGCCAGTGCGTCAAGTTGCTGCACGACCATGTAGTAAGAGTTGCCAGTAAGCTGTTCCGCCGCCCTGAGGCGCAAATCCCGGATCGTATCGCTCAGAGTTCTTTCCTGAGGCGCCGGCGCCCTCTCAAGTTCCATGCCAAGCTGCGCGGCAATAGGACCGATCACAGGATCCGCCATTTCCGCTGTGAGGTCTGGAATACTGGCCAATGCATCGAGCTGCTGCACGACCATATAGTAACTGTTGCCTGTTAATTGTTCGGCTGCTTTCCTGCGCAATTCCCGGATTACGCCAATAATACTGGACCCGCCATTATCCATTGTTCCGCCCTCGTATCTTTCAATGTGGTGAATCTAGGGCGTCAGTTTACTCAATCTGCGTGCGGGGGCCAGCCCAAAGCGCGGCAAAAGACATTTGGTCAAGCGAAAAATTGCGCATGTGTCGCTGCGCGGGCGCCGCGGTGGCGAACCGGCACGGGCCGCACCCCGGAATCGGGAAAATACGCGGGGCGGGCGCCGTATCCGAATCGAAATGCAGGCACCCGGCCTTCGCTCCGCTCACTTGCCGAATTTCTGCTGACTCACTTCCTGAACGTCTTCGAGCGTGCGCAGATTGGGCTGCAGCGCGTTCACCAGCACCGCCATGTTGCCGGGGCGATGCTCGTTCTTCCACATGCGCATGTGCGCCTTCGGAATGTCGTCCCACGGGAAGACTTCCGACATGCAGGGGTCGATGTGGCGCTCAATGACGAGACGGTTGGCCTGGCTCGCCTGCAGCAGGTTGGCGAAATGCGAGCCCTGGAGCCGCTTCTGGTGCATCCACAGATAGCGCGCGTCGAGCGTCAGATTATAGCCCGTGGTCCCGGCGCAGATCACGACCATGCCGCCGCGCTTCACCACGAACACCGAGACGGGCAGCGTCGCCTCGCCCGGATGCTCGAAGACGAGATCGACATTGTTGCCCTTGCCGGTGTGTTCCCAGATGGCGGCGCCGAATTTGCGCACCTCCTTGAACCACGCGGCGTATTCGGGGGTGTTGACCGTCGGCATCTGCCCCCAGCAATCGAAGTTCTTGCGGTTGATGACGCCCTTGGCGCCGAGCGACATGACGAATTCGCGCTTGTCGTCTTCGGAAATCACGCCGATGGCGTTGGCGCCCGCCGTGGCGATGAGCTGCACGGCCATCGAGCCGAGGCCGCCAGAGGCGCCCCACACCAGCACGTTCTGGCCGGGTCGCAGCACCTGCGGGCGATGGCCGAACAGCATGCGGTAGGCGGTGGCCAGCGTCAGCGTGTAGCAGGCGCTTTCCTCCCAGGTCAGATGATGCGGCCGCTCCATGATCTGGCGGTCCTGCACGCGAGCGAACTGCGCGAATGAGCCGTCCGGCGTCTCGTAGCCCCAGATGCGCTGGCTGGAGGAGAACATCGGGTCGCCGCCGTTGCATTCCTCGTCGTCGCCGTCATCCTGATTGCAGTGGATGACGACTTCGTCGCCGACCTTCCACCGCTTCACCTTGGAGCCGACCGCCCAGACGATGCCCGCCGCATCGGACCCGGCGATGTGGTAGGGGTGCTTGTGCTGATCGAGCACCGAAACGGGAACGCCGAGCGCCGCCCAGACGCCGTTGTAGTTCACGCCCGCCGCCATCACCAGGATCAGCACCTCGTGGCTGTCGAGTTCCCAGGTCGGCACCACCTCGACCTGCATCGACGTCTCAGGCGGGCCGTGGCGGTCCTTGCGAATCACCCAGGCGTACATGCTCTTAGGCACATGGCCGAGCGGGGGAATCTCCCCGACCTCGTACAGGTCCTTCAGAGGCGGTTCGCCGCCTTGGGTGGCCGAGGGGGCTCGTTCTGGCATGCACTTGACTCCTAGCGTGCGACAGGTGCGTTTCCGCGTCCGGCGGATGCTGCGGGTACAGCCCGCCATGGACGCGTTGTCCGGCGGGGCGCAGTCAAACCGCTCGGTGGAGCAC
>JBNKDX010000137.1:0-6300 GCA_050288485.1 Rhodomicrobiaceae bacterium
GGTGCGGCGGACGGCATCGACATCTCGGCGGTTACCGACTCCGCCTCCGATCTGGCGATCCTGAAGGCTTACATCCGCGCCGTCGACGCCGCCATTGGCGAACTGGCGGCCGCCGCCACGGCTCTCGGCTCGGCGAAGACCAGCATCAACCTGCAGAAGACCTTCGTGACCGGCCTCACAGGGGACATCGGCCGTGACATGGAGCAACTGGTCGATCCCGACATGAACGAGGAATCGGCGAGGTTGCAAGCCCTGCAGGTGCGGGCGCAGCTCGGCATGCAGGCGCTGAGCATCGCCAATAGCTCCAGCTGATCTTATCGGGTCACAAAAAGAGCCGTACTCGTCCGCTCTCGGTGCGTTCAGCGCAGCAGAGGCAAGGCGGTGGGCTTGGGGCAGGGGCGGCACCTCCAGGGCCTCCACAGGCGACGGTTTCAGTTCTTCGAGACCAGGACCGGAAGTATCGCGGGGCGATTTGGCCGCGCCTCACAGGGTGTCCTTTCCAGGCCGGGGACGGCGGCCTGTCCCGGGGTGCTCCTTTTGCGGAAGTTAGACAGCGTGTGACGCGAAGAGTTTTCCCGAGGTTTCCGCAGAGAAACAACCGGCGGGGCGGTACAGAAATACAACTAACGAATGCCTCTGAACGGGAAGAGGCGATAAAGGAATTCCCAAATCGGCAAGCATCTGGTATATCAGACGCCTGATGTTTGCGTGTTGTTTTACGGAAAATTGCACGTCATTCTCATGGTTCGCCTGTGAGAAATGGTTCTGTTTGCTCCTGCGTAACCTTGGGTGATTCTCAGCAAAAGCTAGAGTAGATTAAGACTATTAATAATTTTGTAGTGCATGACTCGGCATTTTGCAGGTGAGGCGGGTTCAAATTCGGCAGGGGACACTCGGATATCACTGTAAGGCGGAGTGTTTTTCGGGCGCTGAGGGGCGAAAACCGATGAAGATGGGACGGGGACTCGGGCGGTTTGCGGCGGTGAACATGGGGCTGGGCCTGTGTTTTCTGCTTGCGGCCTGCAGCCATTTGCCGGCGAACGGCCCGGACTCCGAGGACGTGGAAGAACAGGCGGCGACATCACTGGAAGCAGGTACGGATAAACCAGCTCTCGGTTATGCGCTGGTCGATATTACACCCAAGGTTATCGAACGCGTTCCCGAGATCGGACCGGGATTATTCTACAAGACCTTTGGCGTCCGGCGTGGTTCGGTTCCAGAACTCCGCGTGAAGGTGGGCGATACGCTCGTCGTATCCATCTATGAAGCGTCAGCCGGGACATTGTTTGCGCCGGTCGACCCTGCCCGGCGGGGAAACAATTACGTGGCTCTGCCCCCGCAGGCGGTAGACCAGGCTGGCAGGATTTCGGTGCCGTTCGCCGGTGAGGTTCCCGTGGTGGGGTTGACGCTGCAGGAGATCCGCCGCGAGATCGAGAGCCGGCTGGCCAAGCGCGCCCTTGAGCCTCAGGCTATCGTGACGCTACCGGACCTCGGCACCGGTTCTGTGACCGTCATCGGCGACGCCACGACGGCCGCAAACATGAGGCTTCGCGCTTCCGGCGACCGGATCCTTGAGGTCATTGCGCGGTCCGGCGGTTCACGGGTTCCGGAGCACGAAACCGTCGTCAGCCTCCAGCGCGGCGGTCATCAGGCTACGATCTACTACCCGACGCTGCTGAGCAGTCCCAGGGAGAACGTGTATGTGCAACCGGGCGATATCGTCACCGTCTCGCGCTACCAGCGCAAGTTTGCGGCGTTCGGCGCATTGAGTTCCGGCGCCGTGACCTCGGGCTTGACGGGGCAATTCCCGTTCGAGAGCGAGAGGATGTCGCTGCAGGAAGCGCTTTCGCGAACGGGCGGGCTGTCCGACTCGCGTGCCGACGCCGTGGAAGTCTATCTGTACCGGGTGGAAGAGCGTGAGACCCTGGATGCGATGGGGGCTAAACTCAAAGCCTTCAAGAAGGAACAGCGTCTCATCCCCACGATCTACCGGCTGAACCTGCGCGATCCGTCGGGCTTCTTCCTGGCTCAGCGTTTCCAGATGCGTGACAAGGACATTATCTACGTAGCCAATGCGAGATCCGTGGAAGTAACCAAGTTCTTCGATTACATCGGCGCCATCACGGGCGGCGTTGCGGGAATTGCGGGCGACGTGCTGGACACGCGTAATTCAATCCGTGCACTGCTGCATTGACGGCGGCGCGATGCGCTTTGGTGAAGAGTTCTGAAAGCTCAAGCTGACAGAGCCGGAGAGCAGGGCGGTTGAAGCCGTGATTTGGGGGCGTCGGCTTGACTGTAACGTGAGAAACCCGGATTCTCCGCCTCGGACCACCGGCTGCCAGCCCCCTACACCGGGTTTTCCAGACTGAACTGCCGCGCGTGCTCGTCATAAGCGAACAGCTCGGCATAGCGGCCCCAGTCGATCACGGCGCGCATCGTCCTCTCGGCGAAGACAGGCGACATGTACTCCTCCAGCTCTTCCGAAAAGCGGCTGTAGGATGCCCGGTGACTCGGCCGCTCGTCGAGCACGCGCTTGATGAGCGCGGCCAGCGGCACATGCGCGGCGAGGTGTTCGGCGAACAGGCGCTTACGGTCGTCGACGTCCAGTTCCGCGAAACGCCGCCCCGGCTCGGTCAGCCGGACATCGCCATCCCCCATTTCGGCGAAGCGCAGGAGTTGTAGCGATTCACAAATGGGAAACAGCTCGTCCACCTCCATTTGCAGCGTGCCCGCGACATGGGGCAGATCGGCCACCCCCTCATAGGGCGGCGCCGCGAGCGTCTCGACGAGGCCGGACAGGATGTTCGTCGAGACAGGCGGCAGCGGGATGCCGACACCGCCCCCCGGAGCCCCCTCCTCGACACGCTTGCCTGGCTTCTCCGCGGGCGTGCTCAGCGTCATGCCCGCATAGATGTCATCGACGAGCGCGCGGAAGGAGGGATCGACGCGGCTGCGCGGATGCGGCAGCCCGATCTTGATTTCCGCCGCCACGCGCCCCGGATTGGACGAGAAGATCAGCACGCGGTCGCACATCAGCACCGCTTCCTCGATATTGTGCGTCACCATGAGAATGGACTGGATCGGCAGCCGCTCTTCCATCCACAGGTCGATGAGGTCGGTGCGCAGCGTCTCGGCGGTCAGCACGTCGAGGGCGGAAAACGGCTCGTCCATGAGCATCAGCCGCGGATGGACGACGAGCGCGCGTGCGAAACCGACGCGCTGGCGCATGCCGCCGGACAGTTCCTTCGGATAGGCGCTCTCGAAGCCGTCGAGGCCGATGAGGTCGATGGCTTCGATGGCGCGGCGGCGGCGCTCGGCGGCGTGGACGCCCAGCGCTTCCAGCCCCAGTTCGACGTTCTCCAGAACGGTGAGCCAGGGGAACAGCGCGAAGCTCTGGAACACCATGGACATGCCCTCGCACGGTCCGGCCACCGGCTTGCCGCACCAGTTCACGGCTCCCGCGGTTGGCGTCAGGAGCCCGGAGATGATGCGCAGAAGCGTCGATTTCCCCGAACCCGAGCGCCCCAGCAGGCCCACGATCTCGCCCTTGCGGATCGTCAGCGACACGCCGTCGAGGACGACGAAGGTCGAGTTGTCGCCGCGCGGATAGACCTGGGTCACGGCGTTGGTCTCAAGAATGGCCGCCGCGTCGCGGCCATCGGCGGAACTGATCTGCACCATGAGTTTCCCCTCAGTCCATACGCATGCGATCTGCGGTCAGCGCAAACAGCGGGCGCCACAAGAGCCGGTTGAAAAGAATGACGAACAGCGACATTACCGCGATCCCGAGCACGACGCGGGGGTAATCCCCGGCGACCGTCGCCTTCGCGATATACGCGCCGAGGCCGTAAGCGCTGAGCGTCGTTCCGCCCCAACTCGCCACTTCGGCGACGATGGAGGCGTTCCACGCGCCGCCGCTCGCGGTGATCGCCCCCGTGATGTAGTAGGGCATGATGGCCGGCAGGATCACGCGGCGCCACCAGCGCCAGCCCCGGATACGGAACGAGGCGGCGGCTTCCTTGAGGTCGTTCGGAAAGGCGCTCGCCCCGGCGACGACGTTGAAGAGGATATACCACTGCGCTCCGAGCACCATCAGCGGGCTGAGCCAGATGTTGGGGCTGAGCTGGAACTGTACGATGGCCACGACGGCGACGGGAAAGAGGATGTTGGCCGGAAAGGCGGCGAGGAACTGCGCAAGCGGCTGAACGCGCTCGGCAAGGCGCGGGCGCAGGCCGACCCACACGCCCAGCGGGACCCAGACCAGCGTCGCCAGCGCGATAAGCACGACGACGCGCGCCATGGTCGCCAGCCCCAGCAGCAGCACCTGGCCAACATCGGCCCAGGTCGCGGATGCGGAGACAAATATCGCACATTGCAGAAATGCCGCCGCCGCCAGCGCGACGAGCAGCACACGCCAGAGGCGGCCGGTCCAGTCGCTTTCCCACAGTTCCACGGCCTTTTCCGGCACCCCGATACGCAGCGGCTGGCGCGGGATCGCGGTCACGAACGCGGCGACGGGCGCAAAGATCACATGGAGCAACCGCGCCCGCCGGATGACACCTAGCAGCCAGGAGCGCGGCGCCTCGCCGCCCGCGGACAGTTCCACGCGGAATTTGTCGCTCCAGGCGACGAGGGGGCGGAACAGCAGGAAATCGTAGAGGAGGATCACGGCCAGCATCGCCGCGATTGCCCCGCCGACGGCGACGAGGTTCTGCTCGCGGATGGCGAGCGCGACATAGGAGCCGATGCCCGGCAGGGTCACGACGGTGCCGCCCACCGAGATCGCCTCGGACGCCACAACGAAGAACCACCCGCCCGACATCGACATCATGGTGTTCCACACCAGCCCCGGTGCGGCGAACGGCGCCTCCAGCCGCCAGAAGCGTTGCCACGCCGACAGCCGGAAGCCGCGCGCGGCGTCTTCGAGATCGCGCGGCACGGTCTTCAGCGACTGATAGAGGCTGAAAGTCATGTTCCAGGCCTGGCTGGTGAAGATGGCGAAAACCGCCGCCAGTTCGGCGCCCAGCACCTGCCCTGGAAACAGCGCCATGAACCCCACCACGGTGAAGGACAGAAAGCCGAGCACGGGCACCGACTGGAGAATGTCGAGCAGCGGGATGAGCAGCATTTCCGCGCGGCGGCTCTTGGCGGCCAGCGTCGCATAGAGAAAGGTGAATATCAGCGAAATGGTGATGGCCGCGAGCATGCGCAGCGTGGTCCGGAACGCGTATTCCGGCAGCATCCACGGTTCGAGCGAAACGGGAGGCGAGGAGAGGCTGGCCAGCGGCGCCAGCGTCGCGCGCCCGCCATGGACGGTCAGCAGCAGGAGCGCGAAGACGAGCGCGAAGGCAAAGCCGTCCCAAAGATTCGGGGCAAATCGGCGCGCACCCGCCGTCAGTTGCGGAGAAGGGTAATGGCGGTTCATGGCCGGCCTTCCGCGCCGCAAAGGAAGGGCGAAGCCTCGCCTTCCGACGCTTTTTCGGACACTGGGACAAGCGGCCCAGCTCCGGCCATTGCGAGGATGAGGGATTGCGTCCGCATGTTGACCTCGTTTCCCTTGGCAAGCCGGGCGCGGAACGAGGAACGGGACGCGGGCGTCAGGTTCGCCGGACCGCGGACGGCCTCATAGAGTGACTACTGGAGCTTTCCATTTCAGAAGCGATCCTGTGTGATTACCGGAGCGAATGACGGCAGGCTGGTATCGCCTGCCCGTGCCGCGGCGTCAAGCCGGTTGGTGCGTGGAACGGCGTTGAGGTTGCCAGCCGCGGTGCCACGGGCGGGACCGAAGACGGTGATATATCAATATGCTGCGTCGTCCTGCTGAGGCGTCTCCAGAAGAAACTCCAGCAGTTCCGGGAACTCCTGGGTTTTCATACTGCTCATTATGAAATGCCCCCGGCCGTCGAACCATTGCGACCTCATGCATTCGATTGTCTTTTCGAGATGCGTGGCTGTGTCGAGCTTCTCCTGGCCGTCGTCGGAAGAAACGAAAAGCTTCATGCCCCGCGTTCGCGCCGCCACGCTTGGATCGAGGCGGAAGCCGCCGAACATGGCGGTTGCGCGTTCGTGACGCGGGTCGGTCCACGGGGCCACCAGGGCGACCTTTCCCACCTCGATGCGATGTTCGCTGAGCCAGCGGAGGAGAAACCCTGCGCCGCAACTGTGCCCGACGAGCGACGTCTCGCCGCCGATCCGAAATTGTTCGAAGACGGACGACCACTGCGCGTAGTCCGGCGCGAACGGCTCCGGCATCTCCGGCGTTTGCGCCAGGATGCCGTTCAGAAGGAGCTGCCGCTGGAG
>JBNKDX010000138.1:0-6282 GCA_050288485.1 Rhodomicrobiaceae bacterium
GAAACCGCTTCGGCCTCTGGCGGCGGTGCCTCCTCCTCCGATGTCTGGCCGCCGGTCTCATCTCTTTTTACAGCGATATGCTGCGCGAAGACTTCGGTGCTCAGCGGCTCGAAACGGCAATCCTCGGGCGACACCCGGAGAGCGTCGAGATCGGGCGGAGCGGGGGCCTGTCTCCCGGTTTCGTGGAGAGGGGAGGCCGAGTACGCGCCAGCCACGGAGTACGGTCCGCCGTCATCACCCAGAAAGTGTACGCTGAGACCGCCGGCAAACACATCGAATGCGGCGCTGCCCCTCCGGGCGGAAGACTGTTGCTGCGCCTCCCGCGGCGGATCCGGCGCATGGTCCAGCCCGGCTGCGATCCGCATCGTTTCCCAAACGCGGGCGGCCAGTTCCTCCTCTCTGCCGCCGGAGGCGGCGGCTTCGGCGGCTGTGCCCCACTCATTCGTGCGCGACGCCACGATCCGCAAGAGGCGCGCCAGCCCTGTGCGCAGACGAGCCGCCAGCCCGTCGCCCGGCGGCGGCTCGATCGCCAGTTGCGCCTCGCCCCGCCCGCGCGGCCTCACAGCGTGAGGGCGCCCAGCCGCTCGGCCGGCGGAGTGTGAGGTGGAATATGGTGCGTCTGCTGGTGCCATGGGTGCGCGTAGATTGGACAACGTTCGAGCGAGACGGCGTGCCGAGCCATGTTCATGACCTCCCCGCGTCCGAAAACAGGATCGGCGTCTACCCGTGTCCGCAAAGAAGGGCGCTGCGGAACGGTCATCATCGACCGGCCGCGCTTTAGTCCTTCCATTACGCATCAATTTTGCCAAACTCCGGCTGAAGCCTTCGCTTGGATTGATGCGCTAGGGGCACATCGCGTGACGGGGGCGCGGACCGCCGCCTGCCGTCTTCGTACACGGCTGGAGTGAGGGCATCATGCTCACGAGTAAATTCAGTTTAGACGATAAGTTGATACGGGGTGATGGTTAACAATCCGACGTTCTTCAACTTATTTTTGCGAGCAGGATCATTATGATTTTCTTAAAGCATATCGGTCATTTACGTCGCCTTAACTCGATACGTAAAATTTGAGTATAAGCGGCGAAAAATGGCAATGAGCACCAGCCGCCGAAACGCCGGTTCCATATCGCTGGTGGGAGAAGAAGGAGGTGCTCTAGTGCCGCGGGACTACGCCGCCTCGCGGGCGGTATAGCGGTGCCAGCATTCCGCCAGGAATCCGATCATCGCGGTGGGCGTACCGATCGCCGCAAGCGCCTCGCGGGCCTCGTCATAGCTTTGATAGCGGCAAATGCGCTCGAACAGGTGGCGGGCCTCGTCGTGCTGCTGACGGTAGGCGTACTGCATCGCCAGGACCACGACATTCGCCTTGCGCAAGATGTAAGGCTTCAGATTGTCGGCCAGCAACACGGCATTCCCGCCGGTATAGAAATCGGCCAGGCGCGGCAGGCCATGAAACCCGAAGGTGTCGGGGACGAACGGTCCGGACTCGTGGCAGAAGCGCGCCGCCAGTTCGACCGGCGCGAAGCGGATGCCATGATCCACTTCCAGAATGCTGCGGTAGGTGCGGCAGATGCAGACGTCCTCTGCAGGCTGGTCATCCGGCAGAACGATCCGGTCGTCCTGCAGCGCTTTCAACAACCGCCGGGAACGCAGCGAAAAGCCGCCGCTGCCCACAGCGTATTCCGGCCGCGAGCAAGGCCAGGGGGCGCCGATGAAGTCATACTGCAGAAAGTCATCGGTCCATGCGGCGGGATTGACGATGAAGCCGTCGAACTGCGCCGACAGCGCGAAATCCGTCTCGATGTGGAAATACAGGTTCTTCAGCATGAACCTGTTGTATTCCTCGTAATCGGCCAGACGCCTGATCCGGTGATGCTCCCAGTCCGGGTCCAGGTAGTCGTCCTGATCGGTGATGACGATCGTCCTGTTGAAAGGCGTCAGCTCGTTGCAGCGGCGCAGCGCGACGGCGGACAGGAGGTGATGCTCGGTATCGACGCAGCACAGCGTAACGTCGCTAAGAGATTTCATTTCGCTAAGTCCTGTCGGATGATACGCCCTGCAGGCGCGCGCTCCGTTTATTGGCGGGGCGCAGACGCAGCAGTTCGCGACTTTGGCCTTGTTTCCTTGCCGAAGCCTTGCGGCGGCATCCGTTATCCGTGGCGGCCCGGCTTGAGAGCGCCTCAGCCCGGGCGGCGGAAGTCGTCCCACGCGGGTTCGCCACCGAAGCGGCTGGCGAGAAAGTCGATGAAGACCCGCGTTTTCGCCGCGAGATAGCGGTTGGGCGCGTAGAGCGCGAAAATCCCCAACGCTGCGGGCGGGAAATCCGACAGTACAATTTCGAGATGGCCGGCGCGGATGTCCGGGCCGATGAGGAAAGTCGGCAGATTGGCGATGCCGATGCCTTCCAGCGCCGCCGCGCGCAGGACTTCGCCATTGTTGGAGCAGAGCGCGGCATTGATCTGCACCGATAGCGTGGCGCCGTCATGTTTGAGTTGCCAGCGATGCGCGGCAGCAGATTGGCCGTATGCCAGGCAGCGATGCGCGGCGAGATCGCCGGCGACAAGGGGCGCGCCATGGCGCTCGATATAAGCGGGCGCAGCCACCAGAACGCGCCGCGCCGGGGCCAGCCGCCGTGCGATCAGCGTGGAATCGCCGAGCGCGCCGATGCGTACCGTCACATCCACGCCCTCTTCCAGCGGATCGATGAAGCGGTCGTTGAGCGTCATCTCCACCCTCAGATCGGGGTAGAGCGCCATGAAGGCGGCGACCGCGGCGCCGAGATAGTGGATGCCGAACGACATCGGCGCGTTGACCTTCAACACGCCGCGCGGCTCGTCATGCAGGCGCGAAATCTGGATTTCCGTTTCTTCGACCTGCGACACGATGGCGACGCAGCGTTCGTAATAGGCGAGACCGGCCTCGGTCGGGGTGACGCGGCGCGTGGTGCGGTCGAGCAGGCGCACGCCGAGCGCATGTTCGATCTCCATGACCGCCTTGCTCACCGCCGAGCGCGTCAACCCAAGCCGCCGCGCCGCCTCGGCGTAGCTGCCTGAGGCGACGACCTTGGTGAAGGCGCGCATCGCGTCGAGCCGGTCCATTATTGTATCCGTTTCGGCACCGCTGTGGATGAATTTGATATCATTGACGCATGCCGGTCAACAACCCATCCTTTGTTGAAACAGGCGGCCATGGGAGCCCTCACATGCTGACCATTCGCAAATCGGAAGACCGCGGCCACGTCAATCATGGCTGGCTCGACACGCGCCACAGCTTCTCCTTCGCCGACTATTACGATCCAGCGCATATGGGTTTCGGCCCGCTGCGGGTGATCAACGACGATCGCATCGCGGGCGGCGGCGGCTTTCCCACGCATCCGCATCGCGACATGGAGGTTATCACCTACCTGTTGGACGGTGCTCTCGGACACAAGGACAGCCTCGGCAACGGGTCGGTGATCCGCCGCGGCGACGTTCAGCGCATGACGGCAGGCACCGGCATCCGTCACAGCGAATTCAACGCCTCGGCCACCGAGCCGGTGCATCTCCTGCAGATCTGGATTTTGCCCGAAACCGGCGGGCTGACGCCCGGCTACGAGCAGAAGACGTTCGCCGAGGCGGACAAGAGCGGGCGGCTTAGGCTGATCGCGTCGCGCGACGGCCGCGACGGCTCCGTCACCGTCCACCGCGACGCCGACGTCTACGCGTCCCTGCTCGGGGATGGCGACCGGCTCGTCCACGCGCTGAAACCGGGTCGCGCGGCCTGGGTGCAAATCGCCAGCGGTGCCGTGACGATCAACGGAGAGCTGCTGCGGGAGGGCGACGGCGCGTCCATCGGCGGCGGAGAAATCGAACTGGCGGGAACAGCTTCACGCAGCGAACTGCTGCTATTCGACATGGCTGTCTGACCGTTCAGCCCCAGTCAAACCCCAGGAGATGACGATGACACGCGTTCTCGTTCTTTATTATTCCAGCTATGGCCATATCGAGACCATGGCCGCGGCCGTTGCCGAAGGCGTGCGCGAGGCTGGCGCGGAGGCGGTGATCAAGCGCGTGCCGGAACTGGTGCCGGAAAACGTGGCCAGGAATTCCGGCTTCAAGACGGACCAGGCCGTGGCGGTCGCGACTACGGACGAACTGCCGGACTACGACGCCATCATCATCGGCGTGCCGACACGCTTCGGCAACATGCCCGCGCAGATGAAGAATTTCCTCGATCAGACCGGCGGGCTCTGGTTTGGCGGCAAGCTCATCGGCAAGGTCGGCTCGGTGTTCACGTCCACGGCGACCCAGCATGGCGGCCAGGAGAGCACGATCCTGTCCACGCACACGGTGCTTTTGCACCACGGCATGGTGATCGTCGGTCTTCCCTATTCCTTCCAGGGCCAGATGGGGGTGACGGAGGTCACGGGCGGTTCGCCCTACGGCGCTTCGACGATCGCGGGCGGGGACGGCTCGCGGCAGCCTTCCGAGAACGAACTGGCGGGAGCGCGCTTCCAGGGCCGGCATGTCGCGCAGATCGCGGCGAAGCTGGCGGCGGCGTAACGCCAGCGCCGGACCGGATGGCGTCGCGGTTATCGCGCCAGTTCCTTCAGCCCGAGGCGGATGAGCTCTTCGGCGCGCTTGCCCTCGCCCGCCTTGGACGAAACCGTGGCGACGGCCGCGCTCGCCTCGGCGGCGCTGTAACCGAGATTGACGAGCGCCGACACCGCGTCCGAGACCGCCGAGCCCTGACCCTGCGCGGCGCCCCCGCTGCCCGTCGGCAACGCGATCCCGCCACCCGCCAGGAGCCCCGGCGCCTTGTCGCGCAGTTCGCTGACGATGCGCTGCGCCACTTTCGGTCCGACGCCGGGCGCGCGCGAGATGTGCGCCTTGTCCTGAAGAGCGATGGCGTTGGCCAGCTCATGCGGCTCAAGCACGCCGAGCAGGGACAGCGCGACCCTCGTACCCACGCCTTGAACATGCTGCAGAAGCCGGAACCAGCTCCGCTCGGCCTCGCTCAGGAAACCGAACAGCCTGATCTGGTCTTCGCGGACATGGGTCTCGATGACAAGCGTCAGCGGCTGGCCGACCGCCGGGAGCCGCGAAAGGGTGCGCGCCGGGCACGTCACCTCGTAGCCGACGCCGCCGACGTCGATGATCAACCCTTCCTTGTTCGTCGAGTCGAGAACGCCCCGGAGCTTTCCTATCATCCGGCGAGCCTCCGTCGTGATTTGACCGCGCCGCCCGCCTCGCGCGCCAGAAGCATTTCTTTGAGCGCCGTCGCCTGCCGGTGATGCGCATGCGTGATGGCGATGGCCAGCGCGTCGGCGGCGTCGTCGCTGTTGGGATCGGCTTTGGGGAGAAGATAGCCGATCATGGCGCGGATCTGCACCTTTTCGGCATGTCCCGACCCGGCGACCGTCTTTTTCACCATGTTCGGCGCATATTCCGCCACCCTCAACCCCGCACGCGCCGGGACCAGCAGCGCGATGCCGCGCGCCTGCCCCAGCTTGAGCGTGGCGTGGGCATCGCGGTTGACGAAGGTTTCCTCGACGGCGGCTTCCTGCGGCTGCCAGCGGGCGAGCACGGCCTCAAGGCCAGTGAACAGCGCAGCCAAACGGGAGCTGAGCGGTTCGGCGGCGTCAGAGGTGACGGTCCCGCTGGCGACATAGGACAACCGCGTGCCGGATGTCTCGATGACGCCCCAGCCCGTCCGCCGCAAGCCCGGGTCTATACCGACGATCCGAACAACCATCCCCACCCCGCCGAATCAGCACCATGCGCCTGCAAGGATGCCAGCTTGGGGCGGCATGGCAAGACCGATGATGCGGCGGCTTCCTCGTGGGCTGCTGCGGGGCGTTTGGCAACAGCGCAAACCTGGGGGGCGGAAAAAGCGAAGGGCCGGAGACGCCCCCGGCCCATTTGCTATTTTTCGCAGGCGTCGAGCGCCGCCGGTCACGACGTCGAGAAGCGCGCCCAGGTCACCGTCACCCGCGTGCCGACATGGGCGCGTCTGTACAGGTCCGCCACATCGGAATTGTGCATACGGATGCAGCCGTGCGAGACCTCGCTGCCGATCTGCCAGGGCGCATCGGTACCGTGAATGCGGTACATCGTATTGCCGAGATAGAGCGCGCGGTTGCCGAGCGGGTTGCGGGGATGACCGCCGGGAACATAGGCGGGCAGCTTCGGGTTCTCGCGGCGCATCTGCGGGGTGGGGGTCCAGCTCGGATTGACGCGCTTGGCGCTGATGACGGAGACGCCGGCCCAGCGCGCATCGCCGCGCGGAATGGCGATCGGGTAG
>JBNKDX010000139.1:0-6237 GCA_050288485.1 Rhodomicrobiaceae bacterium
GCATTTACAGGTGCGTGTATGCTGCTATGCTCGCCCCCAGTGGTTGCAGAGGAGCTTCATGACATACAGGTCCATCATCATTGTGATCGGCGTAGGAATGGCTGCGGTTTTGGCGCTGGCGGCAGGAGGCGTCTGGCACGCGGGGCCGTCACTGGCGGCATCGGATGCCATCGAATGGAACGACAGGCAGATCCGCTGGCGCCCGTTCGCCGAAGGACTGCGCGAGGCGCGCCAGACCGGCAAGCCGGTTCTCGCCGTCTTCTACGCCGACTGGTGCGCGCATTGCCGGGGCTACAGCCGCCTGTTTCATGATCCGCAGATCGTGCGGCTGTCACGGGCGCTCGTCATGGTCAGGGTGAACAGCGATCGCCAGCCCGAGGTCGGCGCGCGCTACCAGCCGGATGGCGGCTACGTCCCCCGGACGATGGTGCTGAGGCCCGACGGACGGCTGGCGAACTCGCTGCACGGCGGCAGCCCCGAATTCCGCCATTTCCTGGACTACCAAAGCACGGATGAACTCGCCGCGATGATGAGGGGGGCGGCGAGGCTGAGGTAGAGGAGCGGGACCGGGCTGAAGAGGCTCTTGTGGCGACTCCGAATTTCGAGCGGGCAGCGTATGGCCAGCGCTGTCCCGCCACGCCGAAACCGGCCACCGTAACCGGAACGAAGCTCCGCACCACCCAAGGCCGAAAACACCGGCCCGGAGCTTCAAGGCTGGACAGCGAAGCGACATAGTTGCATTTTCCTGCACGATATCGGCCTAGTACAGCCCGAAGCAAGTTCGCCCTCCATTTGCTGCACGCGCATCTGCGAACTTGTTTCGGAAAAGCTGTACTAGATTCAATTGGGTGCTAGTACGCCTGATCCGCGAGATGTCCTGTCAGCGCTCGCGGCAAATGGTTCAGGACTTCTCGCGGGGCGTACTAGATGGAGCGGGGACGTAAGGTCTGCAGAATGGACACGCGGGTGAAACCGGATAACGAAATCGTCCCTGAACGCACCTCGGAAATCCTCGCGCGCCTAGCGGAGGAAAACAACAATCCGGGGGTGACCATCGGCGCGCTGCTCGACGCCCTCAAAGATCGCGGCTTCGGTATCGTCCTGATTCTCTTTTCATTTCCCAACGCTGTCCTGCCTATCGCGTGGATTCTCGGGACGCCGATTCTGTTTTTCGCCGTGCAGCTCGTTCTGGGGCTGGGTGAACCGTGGCTGCCGGAAGCGCTCAGACGGCCGAGCGTGAGCCACGAAACCTTCGACAGGCTGATGGCCTACGTCATCAAATATCTGCGCATCGCCGAACAATGGCTGAAACCGCGCTGGACGTGGCTGACCGGCCGTAGCATGGAGCGTTTCATCGGGGTCTACATGGTGTTCCTGACGCTCATGCTGCTGGTGCCCATCGTCCCCTTCGGCAATGCGTTGCCGGCATTCGGCATAGGCGTCATCGCCGCCGGGCTCCTGGAGAAGGACGGGCTGGCGATCGTCATCGGCTCGCTCGTCGGCGCCGTGGGGGCGGTATACGTGCTCGCCGTTATCGGCGGCGCCTTTGCCGCCATCAAGGCGATTTTCGGCTTCTGACAATGCGGAAGCGGCGTCCGCCGCGGCGATGCATTGAAATCGCTGCAATGGCAGCCGGACCCGCCAGCTTTTGCAACCGTCAGCGCTGCGTGATCGGGACGTAATCGCGCGGACCGGGGCCGACATAGAGCTGGCGCGGGCGGCCGATTTTCTGATCGGTGTCGGCGATCATCTCCTTCCACTGCGCGATCCAGCCCACCGTCCGGGCGATGGCGAACAGCACCGTGAACATGGATGTCGGAAAACCGAGCGCTTTCAGCGTGATGCCCGAATAGAAGTCGATGTTCGGGTACAGCTTCTTCTCGATGAAATACTCGTCTTCGAGCGCGATGCGCTCCAGCTCCATGGCCACCTGCAGAAGCGGATCGTTCTTGATGCCGACGATTTCCAGCACTTCCTTGCAGGTCGTCTGCATGACGCGGGCGCGCGGGTCGTAATTCTTGTACACGCGGTGGCCGAAGCCCATGAGGCGGAACGGATCGTCCTTGTCCTTCGCGCGTTCGATAAATTCCGGGATGCGATCGACCGTGCCGATCTCCGCGAGCATCTTCAGCGCCGCCTCGTTGGCCCCGCCATGCGCCGGGCCCCAGAGACAGGCGATTCCGGCGGCGATGCAGGCGAACGGATTGGCGCCGGACGAACCGGCCAGCCGCACCGTGGAGGTGGAGGCGTTCTGTTCGTGGTCGGCATGCAGAATGAAGATGCGGTCCATGGCGCGCGACAGCACGGGATTGACCCGGTATTCGTCGCAGGGCACCGCGAAGCTCATATAGAGGAAGTTCGAGGGGTAATCAAGGTCGTTGCGCGGATAGATGAAGGGCTGGCCGATGGAGTACTTGTAGGCCATGGCCGCGATCGTCGGCATCTTCGCGAGCATACGTATTGACGCGATATCGCGCTGCACCGGATCGCTGATGTCGGTGGAGTCGTGATAGAAAGCCGAGAGCGCGCCCACCACGCCCACCATGATCGCCATCGGATGCGCGTCGCGGCGGAAGCCGGAGAAGAACCGGATCATCTGCTCGTGGATCATGGTGTGGTAGGTGATGCGGTTCTTGAAATCCAGGTACTGGTCCTGGTTCGGCAGCTCGCCGTAAAGCAGGAGGTGGCAGGTCTCCAGGAAATTGCCGCGCTCGGCCAGTTGGTCGATCGGATAACCGCGATAAAGGAGGACGCCCTCGTCGCCGTCGATATAGGTGATGGCGGAGCGGCAGCTTGCCGTGGAGGTGTAGCCGGGATCGTAGGTGAAACGGTGGCTCTGGTTGTAGAGCTTGGAGATGTCCAGAACGTCCGGACCGACGCTGCCGCCATAGACGGGCAGGCTGTAGGATGCGCCGTCAATGTTGAGTGTCGCGGTCCCTTTTGGCTCCTGCTTCTCGGGTAGCGGCATCACGCGTCTCCCTGTATCGGCGCCAGCCTGAGACCTCGTTGCCGTGCCTGAAGGCACGAGGAGGTTCCGGCCGCCCTTGCTTCTTCTGTTTCTCTGCTGCTGAGGCATGGCTGAGCTGCACGATAGTGCGCGCGCGTCAAAAAGCCCCGCAGACACTATGCTGCAGCGCATGAGAGCACATATCTTGCGGCGCAACAACTAAACGTTTGATTACGTCTTGAGCGTGCTGGCTTTTTTTGCCTTCGTCGGCTTGGATGGCGCGGACGGGGATTTGGATTTCCCCTCTCGCGGCTCGCGCCCCGCATCCGGCCGGGCCTCGTTCGCCTTCGCCCCGGCAGCTGGCGGGACGGCGGCCTGCCCGGCCTGATCCTGCAGGCGGGCGAGGGATTCATCGCGGCCCAGTAGGACGAGGACGTCGAAAATGCCGGGCGAAGTCTTGCGCCCGGTCAGGGCGGCGCGCAAGGGCTGTGCGATCTCGCCGAGTTTGACCCCAATATCTTGTGCGTGCTCTTTCGCCAGCGCCTCAAGCCCGGCGACCGTCCATTCGGGGGCGGCTTTCAGCTTGGGCAGCAGTTCGGCGAGGACGGCGCAGGCCTCGGGCGTCAGGATCCTGATCGCCTCGACATTGGGTTTCAGCGGGCGCCTGGTAAACAGAAAGTTGGCGCCGTCGATGAGATCGTTGAGCGTTGCGGCGCGTGCCTTCAATTGTGGCATGGCTGCCATGAGTTTATGGGGGAGCAGATGCTGCAGCGCGGTAACCAGCTCCTCGTCGCTCGCGCTCCGGATGTAATTGCCGTTCAAACTCTCCAATTTGGCGAAGTCGAAGCGGGCGGGAGACTTGCCCAGCGCCTCCAGGTTGAACCATTCGACGAGCTGATCCGTGGTAAATATTTCATCGTCGCCATGGCTCCACCCCAAGCGGGCGAGATAATTCCGCATAGCCGCGGGCAGGTAGCCCATGGCGCGGTAGGCTTCGACACCGAGCGCGCCGTGGCGCTTCGACAGCTTGGCGCCGTCCGGCCCGTGGATCAGCGGCACATGCGCGAAGATGGGGACATCCCAGCCCAGGGCGGCGTAAATCTGCGACTGCCGGGCAGCGTTCGTCAGGTGATCCGATCCGCGGATGACGTGCGTGACGCCCATGTCGTGATCGTCCACGACCACAGCGAGATTGTATGTCGGCGTGCCGTCCGAGCGCAGGATGATGAGGTCGTCGAGTTCCTTATTTGCGGTCACCACGCGGCCCTGCACCCTGTCATCGACGACGGTTTCGCCCTCTTTCGGCACCTTCAGCCGGATCGCGGGCTTGACGCCCTTTGGCGCCTCGCGCGGATCGCGATCGCGCCATGTGCCGTCATAAACGGGCGGGCGGCTTTCCTTACGCGCATTCTCCCGCATTGCCTCCAACTCGGCAGGCGTGCAATAGCAGCGATAGGCATTGCCCTCGCCGAGAAGCTGCTGCGCGATCTCGACGTGGCGCGCGGCGCGGGCGAACTGGTGGAGCGGCTCGCCGTCCCAGTCGAGTTCGAGCCATTTGAGGCCGTCGAGAATGGCGTCGACGGCTTCCTGGGTCGAGCGGGCGCGGTCGGTGTCTTCGATGCGCAGAAGGAATTTGCCGCCCTGGTTGCGGGCGAAGGCCCAGTTGAACAGCGCGGTGCGGGCGCTGCCGATATGAAGAAAGCCGGTCGGGGAAGGCGCGAAGCGCGTCACGACTTGAGCGGTCATGGGGGCGAGGTCCTCGGGAGTGTGTGCGGCGGGGCGCGGTTGCGCCCGCGAATACGGGTACGGAAGCGGGCTGCGCAGGGTTTAGCACAGCCGCGCGGCTCAAACAAACAGGCGTGAGCGGCTATGGCGCTTCGCGACAGCGTTTTCGGTCCTCTCGCGGCAACGAGGCAGGAAAGGTATGCCTGCCCGGCGGCTGGGGACGGCGTGCGCCTGGCGCTGAGGCAATTGCGGGAGCGTCTCGAAGCGGCGCTGGACGCGGAGAGGGGGCGGTGGTTCGTGTGGCTGCCCGCGCTGTTCGGCGGCGGCGTCGCGATCTACATGGCGTTGCCTGCTGAACCGCCGCTTGCGGTCGCGGTGGGGGCGGTGCTGCTCGCCATACCCTTGCGTATCTTTCTGCGGACCACGGTGCTGCGCCTCATCTTCTCAAGCGTCTGCCTCATGGCGGCGCTCGGCTTTCTCGACGCCAAGCTGCGCACCCTCGCCGTCGAGGCACCGGTCGTGCAACGGAAGCTGTTCAACAAGCAGCTCACCGGCTGGGTGGAGCGGGTGGAGCGGATGGACCGAAAAGCGAGGGTGACGCTCCGCCTGATGGCGCTGGAAGGCATGAAGACGGAGGACATGCCGGTCCGCGTCCGTTTCAGCATCCGCGGCGCGGCAACGGCGCCGGAGACCGGCGACGCGATCCGCGTCACCGCGACGCTGATGCCGCCGCCGGAACCCGTGATGCCGGGCGGGTTCGATTATGCGCGCCGCTACTGGTACGCCGGCATCGGCGGCTCGGGTTACGCCATGGGCAAAGCGACGCTGCTGACGGGGGCCGGGCCGCCCCCGCTGGATCTGCGTATCGCCGCCGCCATAGCCGGTCTCCGCGACGCGATCGCCGAACGGGTCGGAGCCGTGCTCGAAGGGGATGCCGGGGCCATCGCGCAGGCGCTGATCATGGGCGAGCGCGGGGCCATCTCGGAGGAGGCCAACACGGCGCTGCGCCATTCGGGACTCTTCCATGTCATTTCCATTTCCGGGCTGCACATGGCGCTCACCGCGGGGTCGGCATACTGGCTGATCCGGGCGGCGCTGGCCCTCTTTCCGGCGCTCGCGCTGCGTTTTCCCATCAAGGCCTGGGCGGCGGTGGCGGCGCTTCTCGTGGCGAGCGGCTATCTCGTCATTTCCGGCGCGGCGGTGACGGCGGTCCGGTCTTACATCATGATTGCGATCATGTTCGCCGCGATCATTCTCAACCGCCCGGCGCTGTCCCTGCGCAACGTAGCATTCTCGGCGCTGGTGATCCTGGCGGTCAGTCCGGAAAGCCTGATGGATGCGGGTTTCCAGATGAGCTATGCAGCAACCGCTGCGCTCATCGCCTATTTCGAGGCGCGGGGCGGCTTGAGAGCGCCCGCATCCTGGCCGCAGAGCCTCGGCTCGGTGAACATCACCCCCCAGGCCGGCGTGTCCAGGGGGAGACAGGCGTAATAGGCCGCCACCAGATCGGACTTGGAGACCACGCCCACGGCCCGTCCGTCGCTGTCGACGATGAGCAGGGCACC
>JBNKDX010000140.1:0-6231 GCA_050288485.1 Rhodomicrobiaceae bacterium
GGACCGCGACGAGGCCGATCTCGAAGCGGGCATCGCCCTGAAGATGCAAGGCGATGTCGCCGCCATTGTTGACATAGGCGCGGTCGAGATCGAGGCCGTCCGTCATGGCGGCGAGGATCTCGTCGGCGACGGCTCCGGCCACAGCCGCCATCGGAGTGACGAAGACGCGGCCCGCATGCGGGGCGACGGCGGTTTCCATGCGCGGCGCGGCGCGGCTGGCGGACGGCTGGCCGGGAAGGCTGGGGGAGCCATAACTCAGATAGAAGCCCAGGGTGAGCGCCACCGCGAGGCCCGCCATCACATAAGGCACGGCCGCGGGCGCGGGCTTCGCCGTACCGCCCTCTGCGTCCTTCTCACCGGAGAACGCCAGAATGCGGCGGGAAATCTCGATCTGCGCGGCCTTCGCCTCGGCCTCCCCGAGAAGCCCGCGCGCGCGCTCCTCCTCGACCTCACGAAGCTGCTGCCTGTAAATCTCAATGTCGCGGGGCCCGGCGGCCTCCGCACACTTTTCACGCCGCAGATAAGGACGCAGCACCGCCAGTGTGGCGAGCGCGGTCATAACGGCAAAAACGGTCCACAACGCCATGTACGATTAAGCCCGATGCTCCTCCACAAGCCGAAGGTATGGTCACGATATCAAGGCAGGACGCCGCAGAATCAAGCGAAAAGCGCTGCGTCGGCCTGACACAGCGCTTCAAACTTTCGCGCGATTGCGGCGATGGTTAAGCTGGACCGGCGTGCGCCGTCCCGCCCCGCCATCGTCAGACGGCCTTCCAGGTGCCGTCGTGTTGTCTGCACGCCCTGCCGGTCATCGTCTCGGGACGGCCGTCGATATAAACGGTGTGTTCATATTCGCGGCATCTCAGACCGGCGCTGCGGTAGGAGCGGCGCGGCCTGATATAGCCGTAATGGCCGGAGCGCTCGTTGCGCCAGCGGACCGGTTCATCGCCTTCGTCTTCGAGAGCGCGGTACTCCGCTTCCATCGCCTGGCGGCGGTCTTCCTCGTCCATTTCCTTGCCGATGGAGCTGCCGATGATGCCGCCAACGACGGCGCCGCCAACCGTGGCAAGCGCGCGGCCCGCGCCATGGCCGAACTGATTGCCGATGACGCCGCCCGCAACGGCGCCCACCACCGCTCCGGTGTCCTGATTGTTCGAGCAGGCCGCAAGCGGCAGCATCACCGCGCCGGCGGCCAGAAGTTTGATAAGCTTCATATCTTCCCCGTATATGCCAGACGTGTCCGTTGCCCGTCGGGACCGTCCGATTCCGTTGCTATGCCCGTTCCCGCGCCACGTTAAGGATTGCAATCTGGCTTTTTTGCGGCCCCGCCCTGACAGCCCGTTACGCCGCGGGCAGGACCAGCCGGGCGCAAAGACCGCCTTCCGGCACATTCTGCAGACTGAAACTGCCGTTATAGATATCCGCGAGATCGGCGACGATGGAAAGGCCGAGACCGGAGCCGGGCTTGCTTTCGTCCAGGCGGTTGCCGCGCTGGACCACGGCTTTCAGCTTGCCCGGCGGCAGGCCGGGACCGTCGTCCGTGACGGTTACGGCCAGTTGCCGGCTGGTGCCCGGCTTGGCGGCTGGCAGAAGCTCGGCCCGCACGTCCACTTTGGACACCGTCCATTTACAGGCGTTGTCCAGGAGGTTGCCGACCATTTCCTGCAGGTCCTGCTTTTCGCCCCGGAATTTTGCGTCGCCGGAGCAGTCCACGGCGAAGGCGATGTTTTTCTCCCGAAAAATCCGCGACAGCGCGTTGGTGAGCGAGCGCAGCGTCTCGCCGACATCCGTCACGCCGCCGACGATGCTGACGCGCGCAGCGATCTGGGCGCGGCCCAGATGGTGCGTGATGTGCTCGCGCATCAGTTCGGCCTGCTCGGCGATCTTGGCGGGAAATTCGCCGGACTGGCCTCGCGCCTCGTTGGTGATCACGGACAGCGGCGTCTTCAGCGCATGGGCGAGATTGCCGACATGGGTGCGCGCCCGCTCGATGATCTGCTGGTTGGACTGAATGAGAGCGTTCAGTTCCTCCTGCAGCGGTTGGATTTCCTCGGGCAGCGCGCCTTCCAGCCGCGAGGCCGCGCCGGAGCGGATCGCGGCGAGCTTGGCGCCGATGTCGTGCACCGGTCTCAGTCCCCATTGCACCTGGAAGAAAGTCGCGATCAGAAGCCCGGCCCCCAGCATGCAGAAGGCGACGATCAGCATCCAGCGGAAGGCGTCCACGGGGCTGTGAATCTCGTTGGCGTCGCCCGCGACGGCATAGGCGTAGCGTTGCTGCTGGTCCTTTTCGGAGATGGAAATCTCGCGTTCGAGAATGCGCAACGGTTGGTGTTCCGGGCCGGTGATATAGGCGCGGCGGATCTCCTTCGCATCGGGCGATACGCCGCTTTCGCTAGGCAGCTTCAATGTCTCCGACACCAGCGAGTCGGACTTGTGAACCACGCGCTGATCGGCGAGCGACTTTATTTGCCAGTACCATCCCGAAAACGGCAGGCTGAACAACGGTTCGCCGGTGTTCGCGGGCACCATGATTTCCACACCGCTGTCCGGCGAGGTGGTGGCGATCAGATACTCGACGTACTGGTGCAGCCGCGCGTCGAAATTGTGCTCGACGGCATCGTAATAGAGCGAGATGAGCACGGCCGCCGCGAAGGGCAGCACGAGCAGCGTCCATAACGCGGACGAGAAGAACAGGCGCCGGGAGAGCGAATTACGCTTCATGCTCGGGGGCGGTAATGCAATAACCCAGGCCACGGACGGTCTGGATCATATCGGCTGAAATCTTTTTCCTCAGCCGCCCAATAAACACCTCGATCGTGTTCGAATCGCGGTCGAAATCCTGTTCGTAGAGATGTTCGACCAGCTCCAGCCGCGGCACCACGCGCCCCTGATGATGAACGAGATAGGCGAGCAGCCGGTATTCAAGGCCGGTCAGCTTCACCGGGACGCCGTCCACCGTCACCCGCGCCAGTTTGGTGTTGAGACATAAGGGGCCGCATTCGATTTCGCTCTTGGCGTGACCCGCGCTGCGGCGGAGGAGCGCGCGGACCCGCGCCAGAACCTCCTCGACATGGAACGGCTTGGCGACGTAATCGTCGGCGCCTGCGTCGATGCCCGCCACCTTGTCGCTCCAGCGGTCGCGCGCGGTGAGGATGAGGACGGGGAAACGCCGGTCGTCGCGGCGCCAGGCCTCGAGTACGCTGAGGCCGTCGAGCTTGGGCAGGCCAAGGTCGAGAATGACGGCGTCATATGGCTCGGTGTCGCCGAGAAAATGGCCTTCTTCGCCGTCGAATGCAGTATCCACGGCATAACCCGCCTGACTGAGCGCGGTGACGAGTTGCCTGCTCAAGTCGTGGTCATCTTCGACGACGAGAAGTCTCATCTGGGCGGCCTTCGGTAATTCGGTAATCATGACAAGTGGGGCGACTCTGCAACAAAACTCTCGCGCCCGCAATCCCGAGTCTCTAGTTCTCAAGTCATGAAGGGAAGGCGTCAGTTCGACGCGGCGATCTGTACGCGGCGGACAGCGCCGGCGCCGGAAATGATGACGATCTGGAGGAAAGCGCGCGGTCCCTCGCCGCAGAGCGCGACGCGGAGAATGCGCACATCGCCGTAGCGTTTTCTGACTTCGTGCTGCACCTCGCCGAAGGATTTGTATTTCTTCGCCGTCCAGTTCGGGGAGCATTTGAGCTGAGCGGCGCGGGGATGCTCCGCCTTCAGTGGCTCCGCTTTCGGCGGTTCAACCCTTGGGTGGCTTGCGGCAGGCGTGACGCTGCGTGCCGCCTCCGTTCCGCGCGCAGCGTAAGAAGCCGTCATTGCTGCGAGGGCAGCCGCCAGCACGATTTGCGTTAACGTTCTCATGGCCAAAGCATTCTTTTTCCGTCCCCCAGGATGCAGCAGCTCACTGAATACGTCATGAACGCGGCATTCTCCAGAATCGTGTAGGGGGCGGCAGGGCGAATGCCCCGACGGCGACGAGATCAGTCGCGCAAGGATGAAGGCGGCAGGGCATACCGTGCAGGATTCTGTGCGAGGCTCAGGCGTCGCCGCGCAGGAGCCGCTCGACAAAGGCGGGGACGACCTCGGTCGCCTTGCCGTGGATGGCCTCGTCGAACTACGAGGCGCCCTGCGACGGCTCCAGGTTCAGCTCGACCGCATAGGCGCCGCAGCGCTGCGCCTCGGCCACGAAACCGGAGGCCGGGTAGACCGTGCCGCTGGTGCCGATCGACATGAACAGGTCGCATTCCTCCAGAGCCGCAAGAATGGCGTCCATGTGATACGGCATCTCGCCGAACCACACCACGTCGGGGCGTAGAACCCGCACCTCTCCGCATGCCGGGCAGCGGCTGTCCAGCGTGATATCCGCGAGCCCCCATTCGTGGCGCGCGCCGCATCCGGAGCACAGCACCTTGGTGATCTCGCCATGCATGTGGATGAGATTCTTCGTTCCCGCCGCTTCGTGCAGCGGATCGATGTTCTGCGTCACGACAAGAACCTCGCCGTCGAGTTCGGCTTCCAGCCGGGCGAGCGCCAGATGCGCGGCGTTCGGTTGCACATGCGCGTTCTGGCGGCGGCGCTGATTGTAGAAATCGAGGACGAGCGCGGGATTGCGCTCCCAGCCTTCCGGCGTGGCGACGTCGCGGAAATCGATCTTTGCCCAGATGCCGTCGCGGTCGCGGAACGTGGCGATGCCCGATTCCGCCGAAAGCCCCGCTCCGGTCAGGATGACGATGTTGCCGAATGCCGCCATGAACTCTCCTCGGTGCGCACGCGGTTTACGTGCGCACAGTCTAATGGAGAGGCGCGGCCATGGATAGACCCGGCCGGCCGCCCTGACGCCCGGCAATCGCATCCTCCGGCGGCATGTACTCGTAGCCCAGCGCGCGCGCGACCGGCTCGCACGTCACATTGCCGTGCCAGACATTCAGGCCGTTCCGAAGGTTGGCGTCCTCGGCGAGCGCGCGGCGCCAGCCTTTGTCCGCCAGCGCGAGCACATGGGGGAGCGTGGCGTTGTTCAGCGCGTATGTCGAGGTGCGCGCCACCGCGCCGGGCATGTTGGCGACGCAATAGTGGACAATGCCGTCAACGATATAGGTCGGCGCGGCGTGCGTCGTCGGATGCGAGGTCTCGAAGCAACCGCCCTGGTCGATGGCGACATCGACGAGCACGCTGCCCGGCTGCATGGTGGCGAGCATGGCGCGGCTGACGAGCTTCGGCGCCGCGGCCCCTGGTATCAGCACCGCGCCGACGACGAGATCGGCGTCACGGAGATGCTCCTCCAGCGTCGCGCGGTTCGCGTAAAGGACGCGCGCGCGCGCTTCGAAATGATTGGCGAGCCGCTCCAGCACTGCCGGATTGCGGTCGAGGATCACGACCTCGGCCTGCAGGCCGACGGCCATCTGCGCGGCGTTGAAACCGACCACGCCGCCGCCGATGATGAGCGCCTTGCCCGGCTTCACGCCCGGCACGCCGCCGAGCAGCACGCCGCGGCCGCCATGTTCCTTTTCCAGCGCCGCCGCCCCGGCCTGGATCGCCATGCGGCCCGCGACCTGGCTCATCGGCTTCAGGAGCGGCAGGCCGCCCGCGCCGTCGGTCACGGTTTCGTAGGCAATACAGGCCGCGCCGCTCTTGATGAGGTCAGCGGTCTGCTCCGCATCCGGTGCGAGATGCAGAAAGGTGAACAGAACCTGGTCGGGGCGCAGCCTTGCGCGTTCCGGCGCCAGTGGCTCCTTAACCTTGACGATGAGGCCGGCGCGCTCGAACACCTCGTCTGCCGTCTCCGCCACCTTCGCGCCCGCTGCGAGATAGTCCTCGTCGCTGGCGCCTATGCCCGCACCCGCGCCGGGCTCCACAAGCACGTCATGACCATGCGCCACGGCCTCGGCGGCGCTCTCGGGCGTCAGGCCGACGCGGTATTCATGCGTCTTCGTTTCCTTGGGGACACCGATCAACATGCCATGAGCCCTCCTCTTACCCACTAAAAAAATAGCATGGATCGATTTGGAAAGGCTCCTGTTTTGCGGCGTCACAAGTCGTAATATTAATGTGAGTTTCTGATTTTACGAAAAATCACGAAATGAGGTTCAATGCATGGACAACATCAACCGGCGTCTTCTCCAGGCCCTTCAGAGCGACTGCCGCCAGTCCATGGCCGAGCTTTCCGCAAAGGCGGGGCTGTCGCCCTCGGCCTGCCACCGCCGTATCGGCCTTCTCGAAGAAGCGAGCGTGATC
>JBNKDX010000141.1:0-6213 GCA_050288485.1 Rhodomicrobiaceae bacterium
GTATGGGTCGAATCCGGCCCATGGCCTTAGCCTTTTGGGCACGGTGGCCTGCGGGGGCGTGCCGGCCTGCCATGCACAGCAGCCGACTGGTCGAGCAGGCCTTGGCATAGCGGCCCAATCCGCTGGGCTGCAGGAGCGGCGCCGAGCGCCCCAAAGAGATCGTAAAGCACGGGCACCAGGACGCCGCCCCCGCCGACGCCGAAGAGCCCGGAGAGAATGCCGGCAAAAGCGCCTCCCGCCAGCAGGAGAGCGATTTCGGAGAGTGGCAGGCCGAAGTCCATGGGGGAGGCTTATGGTGGCGGAGGGGTTCCTAAATCAGTCTTCCGGAGGGATGGCGGGAACTTGCGGCGCCGGGGCGAGACGCGGGTATGACGCGCTTTGACAAAGCGGCCGCCCCCCAGAGGGGACGGCTGCTGATTCCCGGCATCCCGGTTGGCCGCCTCGGCGCGGCTGCGGCCCCGCGGTCAGCACGCCGCGGCAATGGCCTTGTCGAGCGTGGCTTCGAGGGCGGCGAATTTCGCGTCCACCGCGCGCAGATCGTGCGCCAGAGCGGCCAGCCGGTCGATGAGCTTGCCCGACAGATGGTGGGCGATGGAAGGATCGGCCTCCATCGCCGCCAGCAGATCGTTGCGGCTGACGGCGAGCGCGCGGACGCGCCCCTGCGCTGTCGCCGTGAGGGCATAGGAGGTCTCCACCAGCATCGCCAGTTCGCCGAGAAGGCAACCTGCTTCGAGGCGGATGGGCTCCAGATCGTCGTCTTCCGCCGATTGCGTGATGGCGCAACCGCTCAGGATCAGATAGGCTGTGTCGGCCGCCTCACCGGCGCGCGTGATGACTTCGTCGGTCTCGAAGAATGTCTTCTTCGCCGTATCCAGAATCGCCCCAAGTTGTTCCTGGGTGAGGCCAACGAACAGAGGCACACGCCCAAGAAGTGCGACATTCGCGTCGAGCGTCATGGTCCAGATCCGCCCCTATTGCATCCTAGCTTGACGACGCAATACACCCTTTCTCCTCAATTCAAGAAGTGAAGTGAGTCGCGGAGAGCGGACAAGGCGAATCGTCCGCAACCCGGGACAAGTTCTGAAAGGTGCGGCTGCGCGGCAACGGTTCTTACCGGCTTGATCGGGGACATCAGGCGGCGTATTCAGCGACAGGCAATAGTTGCAGGATTTGGTGGATGCACGAAAAACGACGTTCGCGCTGGCGTCGGCGCGCCGGGCAAATGGCGGGCGCGGCCATGCTCTGGCTGGCCGCGATGGCGGCGGCAGGCGCGGCCAGCGCAAAGGATGAGGCGTTCCAGGCATGGCTGGCGGGGCTGTGGCCCGACGCCAAGGCCATGGGGATCAGCCGCTCGACCTTCGACGCCGCGACGCGCGGCCTCACCCCCGACCTCGATCTGCCGGACCTCGTCATTCCCGGCCGCCCCAAGGCGCGCAGGCGAGGGCAGGCCGAGTTCGTGAGCCCTCCGGCCGATTATCTGTCCGAGAAGCGGCTGGCCCGGCTGGCGGCCTACGGCAAGAAGCTCGCCGCCAAGCATCGCCGCACACTGGACATGATCGAGGCGCGCTTCGGGGTGCCGCCTGAGATCGTGCTCGCCATCTGGGGGCGGGAGACCGATTTCGGCCGGTACAGGCTGCCGCACGACGCGCTCCGCGTCCTGGCGACACAAGGCTATCTCGGACGCCGTAAGGAACAATTCCGGGAGGAATTCCTTTACGCTCTGAAACTCCTGCAGGAAGGACATGCGAAGAGATCCGAGATGCGCGCGTCCTGGGCGGGCGCGATGGGGCTGACCCAGTTTCTGCCCTCGGAGTTCTACAAGCACGGCGTCGACATGGACGGCGACGGCCGCCGCGACATCTGGAATTCGGTGCCCGACGCGCTGGCCTCGGCGGCCAAGCAGCTTCAGGCCAAGGGCTGGCAGCCGGGAAAACGCTGGTCCTATGAAGTGCATGTGCCGGAAAGCGTCGATTGCAGCATCGCCGAGCCCGACCACACCGCGCCGCTGGGCGGATGGCTGCGGCGCGGCTATGTTCCGGCTTTCGGGCGCAGACCCAGTGTGGCGGAGATGGCGGACAGCGCTTCGCTGATCCTGCCCGCAGGTCTTTACGGCCCGGCCTTTCTGATTTCGAAAAACTACTTCGTCATCAAGGATTACAATTTCTCCGATCTCTACGTCCTGTTCGTCGGCTCGCTTGCGGATCGCATTCGCGAAGGCCGCGGTTTCAAGGCGCCGTGGGGAAAAATAGTGCAGATGCGCACCGCCGATCTGGCCGAGATGCAGCGCCATCTCGCCACGCTCGGCCTCTACCGCGACAAGATCGACGGCAAGGCGGGCATGAAAACGCGCGCGGCGGTTGGTTTCTTCCAGAAGACGGCCCATCTGAAGCTGGATTGCTGGCCGAACGCGGCTACGCTCGCGGCTCTGCGGGCGAAGACGGCTGGGCGGCGCGTTGAAAACAGGTGAGAGGCATGGGGATACTCGGACGGATGGACCGGCCTTTGCGGCTCGTGCTGGTCCGGCATGGCGAGACGCCGCGCAACAAGCACAAGGCTTCGCTGTATTTCGCCGACGAGGCGGAGCGGAGCATCCTGCCGGATGTCAGCTACGTCGACATGCCTCTGACCGGGGAGGGCAGGCGGCAGGCCGAGGCGACCGGCGCCGCTCTGCGCGCGCGCTTTGGCGTGCCTGACTGCATGTACCATTCCGGCTTCCGCCGCACGGTGGAGACCGCGACCGGCATCCTGTCAGCCTATGACGCGCCCGAGCGCGCCCGTATCCGCATTCAGGAAAACACTTTCGTGCGCGAGCGCGATTCCGGTTACACTTACAATATGACGACCGAGGAAGCCGAACGCGCGTTCCCATGGCTGCCGGATTACTGGCGGACGCATGGCAGCTTCTACGCCCGCCCGCCCGGAGGCGAGAGCTTCGCCGACGTCGTCCGGCGCGTCTATCTGTTCCTCGACATGCTGTTCCGCGACTGCGAGGCGAGGACTGTGTTCGTCGTGACGCATGCCGGAACGAAGCGCTGTTTCCGCTATTTGCTGGAGCGGTGGAGCCATGAGGAGATGGAAGCGTCGCAGGGTACGGAAAATTGTGGTGTGACGGTGTACGGATACAGCGAAGCGGCGCGGCGCCTCGTGCTGGAGGAGGCGAGTTCCGTCTATTGGCGGCAGCGAGCGTAACGACGGCCGGGGCACTGCCCCCGTGGCATGTGAGCGGAGGGCGTCCATGCGTCTCATCATAACACGCCCCGCCGGAGATGCCGCGCGCATGGCGGAGGAATTGCGCCGCCTCGGCCACGAGGCCGAAATCCATCCGCTGATCGAAATCGCTTTTCTCCCCATTCGGGCTGACGCGCTTGACGGCGTGTCCGCCCTTATCGTCACCAGCCGCAATGCGCTGCGCTCGCTTGGCCAAAGCGACGCGCTGGCGTCCGCCCTCCGGCGTTCTGTTTTCTGTGTCGGCGAGGCTACGGCGGCGGAGGCGCAGCGGCTCGGCTTCACCGATGTCCGCACCGGACCGGGCGCCGCCAGGGACCTCCTGCCCATTATTCGCCAAGCGCCGGAGGCCAGGGCCGGGCGGCTGCTCTATCTCACCGGCGGCCATCTCGCCTTCGACCTCGAAGCGGCGCTCGCGGCGGACGGTCTGGAACTCATCCGCGTCATTGCCTATGAAGCCAGGGAATTGTCCCCGGCGTCGGCGGCGGCGCTCGCCGCAAAACTGCGTACCGGTGTGGATGGCGTCATTCTTATGTCGCCACGTACCGCGTTGATTTTCTCCCGTATTTTTACGGAGGCAGCCGGGGGGGGAGAGCGGCGCGCGATAACGTGCTATTGTCTGTCGGAGGCGGTCGCCGCGCCGCTCAGGGGCATTGCGGGGCTGACCTGCCGCGTCGCGCGAGCGCCAGCCGAAGCCGAAGTGCTGGCATTGACGGCCAGAGCGCGGTAAGCACAGTCGCGGCGGCGCGCCCGGTATGGTTGGCAAACTTTAATCTTTGCTGTCCTATGTTGGGGCACATGGCGGGTATCGCGGCGCGCCTGTGGGGACGATAGAGGCCATGACGACGAACAACGATACGGGAAGCTCCGAAGTGGGCGGTAAGGAGCGTCCGCAGGTGACGCTCGACCTGAAAGCGACGGAAGTGCAGCCGGAAACGCCGCCGGCGCCTGACGAGGACGCCGCCGCGGCGCATGACCAGCGTTCCCCAGAACCGCAGGGGGCGGGGGAGCGGGAAGCGGCTGCGCCCGTCACCGCCAGCGGCAAGGGCGGGGATAACGCCATCCAGAGTTTCGCCACCCACATGGCCGCCGGAGTGCTGGGCGCGCTCGTCGCGCTGGTCCTCGCTTACTATCTTGCCGGAAGCTTCCGCGAGCGTCTGCCGCTTCTGACCGACCGCAGCGCCGAAGATCTGCTCGCGCGCATCGCCCGTTACGACGAACGCTTCGCGGCGTTGGAGAAAGGCGCAGCGCCGGACGCTTCCGCCGCGCAGCTTCAGGCGCTCGCCGGTCAGTTGGAGGCGGCGAAGCGCGAGATCGCCGCTCTGGGCAAACAGATCGACGAACGCCCCGTGGCTTCGGCGGGCGCCACGACCGAAGCGCTGGCTCAAAGCATCGACCCGCTCAAGGCGCAACTCGCCGGACTGGAGCCGCTGAAAGCCAAGGCGGCCGAGTTGGATGCGCTGAAGGCGCGCGTTGCCGAGATGGAGACACGTCTCGGCGCCGTCGCCCAGGCGCAGACCGAGGTGGAGACCGACAGCAAAGCCTCGGCGCTCGCCGTCGCGCTCTACGCCCTGCGCCGCGCGGCGGCTGAGGGCAAGCCTTACGACGCCGAGTTGAAAGCCATTGCCGATATCTCACCCGTGCCGCTCGATCTCGCCCCGCTGGAGGCGCGCGGCAAGCAGGGCGTGCGCAACCTCGCGCAGTTGCAAGCGTCGTTCGAAGCGGCGGCGGACAAGGCGATCGACGCCGAAGACCGGCCCGCAGATTCGCTCGGCAGCCGGATTTGGGCCAAGGCCAAGTCCCTGGTCCGCGTTCGCCGCACCGGCGACGTCGAGGGCGATGGGACGCAGGCCGTCCTCGCCCGCACCGAGGTGCGTCTCAACACCGGCGACCTGCGCGCGGCTGTCCGCGAGGGCGAACAGCTGAAGGGGCCCGCAGCCGCGGCCTTCGCCCCCTGGCTGGACGAGGCCAGAGCGCGGCTTGCCGCCGACGAGGCGCTGGCGCGCGCCGAAGCCGCCCTCCTGACCGCGCTCGGCGACCGTAACCGCGTAAAGGGGGGAAGCTGATGCTGCGGGTTCTTGTCGCGCTTGTCCTCGCCGCGGCTATCGCCACCGGCCTTGCGTGGTTTGCCGACCAGCCGGGCGCGTTCACCGTCGAATGGCTGTCCTACAGGGTGCACACGACTCTGTTCGTCGCCGTGATCATCGCCGCGCTCGGCGTGGCGGCGCTCATCTACGTCGCGAGTATCGTGCGCAAGCTCGTGCGCAGCCCTGGGCGCATTCGCCGCCGCATGGCCGGGCGGCGCCAGACGCGCGGCCTCACCGCGCTGCGCAAGGGCATTTTCGCCGTCGGCGCGGGCGACGAAGCGCTCGCCGCACGCTTTGCGGCCGAGGCGCGCCGCGCCCTTCCCCATGAGCCGCTGACGCAATTGCTGCTGGCGCAGTCGGCGCAGCTCTCCGGCGACCGGCGCTCGGCGCAACGCCTGTTCGAAGCGATGTCCGAGAAGCCGGACACGCAGCTTCTGGGCCTGCGCGGCCTGTTTCTGGAGGCCAGCCGCGACGGCCAGATGGAGGCCGCCGAGCAGTTCGCCGAACGCGCCATGGGGCTCAATCCGGCGCTGCCCTGGCCGGTGCACGCGTTGTTCGAGATGCAGTGCCGGACGCGGAATTGGGAAGGCGCGCTGGACACACTCAATGTCGCGCGCAATTTCCGCCATGTCGATCGCAAGACCGCGGACCGCCGCCGCGCCGTGCTGCTCACCGCGCAGGCCATGGAGATGGAAGGCTCGCAGCCCGACAAGGCCGCCGAACTGGCGCTGGAAGCGCACCGGCTGGCACCGGGCTTCGTGCCCGCGTCGTGCATCGCCGGACGCATTCTGGCGAGCCGTGACAGCGCGCACAAGGCTGCGCGGGTGCTGGCGCGGACATGGCAGTACACCCCGCATCCCGATCTGGCGCTCGCCTACGCCTATGTCCGTCCCGGAGATTC
>JBNKDX010000142.1:0-6129 GCA_050288485.1 Rhodomicrobiaceae bacterium
CACATGACTTGCACCCGACCGCCAGCTTCCACGTCAGATTTCCCTTGCAACGCGGGCGTCGTCCTCACATGACCCCCGATCGGCGTCGCTGGTTGACTCCCTACGGCCGGAGACGATCGAGAGCACGCGTTTCCCGTACAATTCTTAAGCCATGGAAAACGCACCGTTTGGGCGGGGCATTCTTGCAGGGTGAGGGCATGTGTAGACGCCAATCGGGGAGCTTTTTGCGTGGCAGTTGCCAGATTTACCCGCATTCGCCGCCTTTACCGGCGCAGCACCGGCCACTGAACGGTCCGCGCTCACTCCGCCGCGACGATGCCCAGGAGCCCCTCCGCGCCGCCCGAAGCTGTTTCTTCATGGCGGGCGAGCAGCGATTTGAACTCTGTCGTGCTTCTTTCCGTCCCCCATTCGTCGGCGGTCATCGACCGCGCCAGAACATCGAACAATTCGCCGAATGCGGCGCCTACCTCGGGGTTGAAATCCGCGGGTGCGCAAGACTCCATTGCCTTCAGGAGCGCGCCTTTCATGAGGTCGTATTGCGGCCGGGTGATGCCAAGGGTCGTATGGCGGTCACGCAGGTATCCCAGGCCGGGGAGCGCTGCCTGACCGGTCAACGCCGTCACCGGCCAGAGATGGCTGGCTCTCGTCAGGTCGATGATCTTGCGAAACATCAGGGCGTAGCCCTTGCAATGCGTCTCGATGGGGCCTGAGAAAAGACCGACCGCTTCCGGCGCCGCTTCGAAAATGTTGGCGAATGTCTGAGTAATGATGGCGTCAAAATTCTCGTCGTTCTTAGCAAAGAACTCCCGCACAACCCTAAGCTCTTGCGGCGTCATTGTTCAGCACCCTCGTTTTGAGTTCATGATAATCCAGGGACGATCACCGCGATATTCGAAGACTCAGCTTTGCAATAATTTGGAGACCATCAAGCTCCGGTTCGCCGGTTTATCAAATACCCACTGGAACCATGGTTGCAATATGGGGCGGCGTATGTCTATACGTAGTAGTAACGGGCTTGCGGGCAAAAAACGCGGATGCGGGTCCGGACGGCTGAGAGCGCCCTTCAGGCGCGTGCCAGGCGGGGGTGTGGAACACCAGAAACGCGCATTCTCACGCAAGGTGGTGAATGGCGGGCTGGCATAGTTGAGGAATCCGCTGCGCTCCGCAACCGGTCCTGCGCTACTCCGCCGCCGCCGGGGCGCTCTCGGCCTCGTCCTTCTTCCGCCGCCGCGTCAGACGGTCGAGATAGAGGTAGACGACTGGCGTCGTATAGAGCGTGAGCAACTGGCTCAGCGCCAGCCCGCCGACCATCGCAAAGCCCAGCGGCTGGCGCAGCTCCGAGCCGGTGCCCGTCCCCAGCATCAGCGGCAGGCCAGCAAGCATCGCGGCCATGGTCGTCATCAGGATGGGACGAAAGCGCAGGAGGCACGCCTCGCGGATGGCCTCCACGGGCGTCTTGCCCTCGCGCTCGGCGGTAATCGCGAAGTCAACCAGCAGAATGCCGTTCTTCTTCACGATGCCGATGAGCAGGAGGATACCGATGATGCCGATCACCGACAGGTCGAGCCCGGCGGCCATCAGGATCAAAAGCGCGCCCACGCCCGCCGACGGCAGCGTTGACAGGATGGTGAGCGGGTGGACGAAGCTCTCATAGAGCACGCCGAGGATGATGTAGATCACCACCAGCGCCGCGAGGATCAGGAGCGGTTGGCTCTTCAGCGAAGCCTCGAAGGCCTGCGCGTTACCCTGGAACGATCCGGTAAGGCCGCCCGGCGCTCCCATCACCCGCATAGCGGCGCGGATGGCGTCCACCGCCTCGCCCAGAGCGACGCCGTCCCGAAGGTTGAAGGAGATGGTCGCGGCGGGAAGCTGCCCCTGATGCGACACCGTCAGCGGCGTGGTCTTGGCGGCATCCAGCGTCACGAGCGTGCGCATCGGCACGACAGCGCCGGTCTTCGGCGAGCGGATGTAGAGGTGGTCGAGCACTCTCGCGTCGCCCTGAAGTTCCGGCTTCACCTCCAGCACGATGTTGTAGGTATCCACCTGCGTGAAGAATTCCGCCACCTGCCGCTGACCGAGCGCGTCGTTGAGGGTCGCATTGATGACTTTCGGGTCGATGCCGAACTGCGCGGCGCGATCGCGGTTGATGGTGATGGCGAGCTTCGGGGCGTTGGCCTGGAAATCGCTCGACACGTCGGCAAGTTCGGGAAGCGTGCGGAGTTTGGCCAGCACGCGCGGCGCCCAGAGGCTCAGTTCGTCGAGGTTCACGTCCTGCAGCGTGTACTGGAAAAGCGCGCGTCCCGGCCGGCCGCCCGTGCGGATGTCCTGCACCGGCTGGAAGAACGCAGCCACGCCCTCAAGCCGGGCGAGCTGCGGGCGCAGCCGGTTGATGATCTGCATCGCCGAGGCGTCGCGCTCCTCGCGCGGTTTCAGGGTGACGAACAGGCGGCCGGTGTTGCTCGTATTGCCCGAGCCGCCGCCGACGAAGGAACCGAAGCCCGCCACGCCCGGATCGCGGGCGACAACCTCCATCACACGCTTCTGGTACTCCACCATCGCCGCGGGCGAGGTGTCCTGCCCGGCTTCGGTCATGCCCGCGATCAGGCCCGTGTCCTGGAGCGGGAAAAAGCCTTTCGGGATCTTGACGAACAGCGCGACGGTAAGGCCGATGGTGGCGAGGAACACCATCAGCACCGCGAACTGATGGCGGAGCGCGGCGTCGAGCGTGACGCGGTACGCGGCGAGAAGTTTCGAGAATGCGTGTTCCACCGCACGTCCCGCCGCTCCCTCCGGTCCGCGCGCCTTGATGAACCGGGCGCTCAGCATCGGCACGAGCGTCAGCGACACCACCAGCGACACGGCGATCGCCGCCGTCACCGTCATGGCGAATTCCTGGAACAGACGGCCGATGACCCCGCCCATCAGCAGAATGGGCAGGAACACCGCGACGAGCGACAGGCTGATGGAAAACACCGTGAAACCGACCTCGCCCGCGCCGCGCCGCGCGGCCTCGAACGGCTTCTCGCCCTTCTCCACATGACGGTAGATGTTCTCGATGACGACGATGGCGTCGTCCACGACGAAGCCGACGGCGATGGTCAGCGCCATCAGCGACAGGTTGTCGAGGCTGAAATCGAGCGCATACATCAGCGCGAACGCGCCCAGCAGCGACAAGGGCACCACGAGAGCCGAAATCGCCGTGACCCGCAGACTGCGCAGGAAAAGCAGCACGACGAGCATCACGAGGCCCATCACCAGGACGAGCGTGAACTCCACATGGTGCACCGAGGCGCGTATCGTAAGCGTGCGGTCGCCGACGACCTCGATGTCCATGGCGGCCGGCACCAGCGACCGGAATTTTGGGAAAAGCGCCTTCACGCGCTCCACGGTCTCGATGACGTTTGCGCCCGGCTGCTTGAAAATCACCAGCAGGACTGCGCGCTCGCTGGTCGCCCAGGCAGCCTGATAGGCATTTTCCGGCCCCAGCACCGCCTTGCCGACATCCCGCACGCGGATCGGCGCGCCCGAGCGGTAGGCGAGGATGACGTCGTTGTAGTCCTTGGCGGTGGTGAGCTGGTCGTTGGTGGCGATGGTGAAAGACTGCACCGGACCGTTGATCGTGCCTTTCGGCGTGTTCGTCGTGGCGTTGGCGAGAACGGGGCGCACGTCTTCGAGAGTCAAACCGCGCGCCGCAAGCTTGGCGGGATCAACCTGGACGCGGATTGCCGGCTTCATGTGCCCGCCGATGAACACCTGCGAAATGCCGCGCACCTGCGAAATCTGCTGCGCCAGGATATTGTCGGCAATGTCGCTCACATCCGTTACCGGCTGGGTCTGCGAACGCACGCCGACAATGAGGATGGGGGAATCCGCCGGATTGACCTTGCGGTATCGTGGCGGCGAGGACAGGCCCTCGGGAAGCTGCCGCGCGGCTGCGGTGATCGCGGCCTGCACGTCCTGCGCGGCGGCGTCGATATCGCGGTTGAGCTCGAATTGCAGCACGATCCGGGTGCCGCCCTCGGTGCTCGACGAGGTCATCTCCTCCACGCCTGCGATCTGGCCGAACTGGCGTTCGAGCGGCGCGGCGACGGAGGATGCCATCACTTCCGGGCTGGCGCCGGGAAGCTGGGCGGACACCTGGATGGTGGGAAAATCGACCTGCGGCAATGGCGCCACCGGCAGCAACGCGAACGCGACCGCGCCGAGAAACGCGATGGCGATCATCATGAGCGAAGTCGCGACCGGGCGGCGGATGAAGGGCTCGGAAATATTCATTGTTTCACGCCGCCGCTGCCTTCGCGCGCCGACACCTTCGGGTCTTCGGCCTGGACGTCGCCGCCGGGTTTGAGCCGGTACTGACCTGAAACCACGATGCGCTCGCCGGGCTTGACGCCTTTTTCGATGATGGTGAGATCGTCCTGCACCGGCCCGGTCTCGACATCCGCCATGCGCGCCTTCTTGTCCTCACCCACCACCCAGACATAAAGCCCCTTCGGTCCGCGCTGGATGGCGGCGTTCGGCAGCGCCACCACGTCCCGGCGAACCGCGATGCGCACCGTGACAGGCACGAACTGCCCCGGCCACAGGGCGCTGTCTTCATTGGCGAATTCAGCCTTCAGGCGGACCGTGCCGGTGCTGGCGTCGATCTGGCTGTCGATGACGCGCAGCTCGCCGCTGGCGATCGTCTGGCTGGTGTCCTGGTCGTGGGCCGTAACGGGAACCACGCCCGCCGCCATGGCCGTGCGCACGGGGGCGAGCTGATTTTCCGGCAGCGAAAACAGCACGAAGATGGGCTGATGCTGTGTCAGCGTGGCTATCGGCGCCGACTCGCTGGCGCGGACGAAGTTGCCCGCGTCGATGCCGCGAAGACCGATGCGGCCGGCGAATGGCGCGGTGATCGTGGTGTAGGCGAGCTGCGTTTCGGCGCTGTCGATGGCCGCCTTGTCGGAGGCGACGAGCGCCTTGCCCTTCTCCACCGCCGCGCGCCGCTGGTCGATGGACTGCTTGCTCACATAGTTGCGCTCGTCGAGCTGCTCGACACGCTCCAGGTCTTTCTCGTCGCTGGCCAGTTGCGCCTGATCCTGCGCGAGCTTCGCCCTGGCCTGATCCAGCGCCGCCTTGTAAAGGCGCGGGTCGATCTGCGCCAGCACGTCGCCCTTCTTCACGATCTGGCCTTCGGTGAAGTTGACGCTTTCCAGCGTGCCATCGACGCGGGCGCGGAGCTGCACGGTATTGGCGGCTTGGACGGTGCCGAGCGCGGAAAGCGTGATCGGCACGTCCTGCTTCTGCGCGATCACGGCCCTGACCATGACAGGCGGCCGTGCGCGGCCTTTCTGTGGCGCTAGGCTGCCGGTGAAGCGGACGGCGAACGACTTCAGCGCGGGCGGTGGTGAAACCGTCAGCCATATGAGCGCCGCACCGGCACCGAGAAGCACGGGGAGGAGGAAAGACTTACGCACCGGCGTGACCTGACCGCAGTTAAGGAATGGGATGCGGCCTTGCCGCTATGTTAGGAAATACCTTGCCGCTTGCCGCCGCGCCAGAGGATTTATGTCGCGCGGTACGGCTGTCCTGAAATTGACCGAGTGTAATCAATTGGATAGCGTCGCGGCGGCCAGGATTTCACAGATCCGTGTTATCAAGCACCTGGCTGCGGCTTTTTCGGGGCGTGCCAATGGCTGGCGCCGGAAGCGCGCGGCCGCCAGCGAAGAGCCGCGCTTCGCGAATGTCATGCCCCGTGGCGCACGAACGCGCCGCTCAGAACAGGTCGTCCATGGGCACGAAAGGCTTGGCTGGCGGCGTCACCGCGCTCTTCAAAATCTTGAAAACGCGCTCCTGAATCGGGCTGGACTGCCGGAAGTCCTCATACGCCCGTTCCAGCGTCGCGCGGCAGCGGGCCGCCACGACGGCGTCGGGGAGCCCGTCGAGGTCTTCGCTCGCGAGATATTCGCCCATGCGGCGCAGGATGTGCAGGCGCGCGACCCGCAGCACCGCCGGCTCGTAAGACAGCACCGCATTCGCCAGCAAGCGCGGCGCGGACGGCATTTCCTTACCATTGAAGTTGGTGCCTGCCGTGGTGCTCCATTGTTCATAGGTGTGCCTGGCGTAAGACCCGACCAAATCGAGTTT
>JBNKDX010000143.1:0-6096 GCA_050288485.1 Rhodomicrobiaceae bacterium
AATCCGGAGGGCGTCGTGATCGGCTCGGGGCTGGCCGAGAAGCTGCGGGTGCAAATGGGCCAGAATGTCACCGTGACCTCGCCCGCAGGCGTCGTCCGCTTCATGAAGGTCGTCGGCGTTTTCCGCACCGGCAACGCCCAGTATGACGACTCCCAGACCTTCGTGCTCTTGAAGCGCGCGCAGGTCCTGCTCAACCGCCCCAACGTCGCCAACCGCCTCATCATGAGGCTCGGCGACCCGAACGCCGCGCCGGACGTCGCCCGCACCATCGAGGGAGCGACGGGTTACAAGTCGCAGTCCTGGCAGGAGGCGACGAGCGATATCATGGCGCTCCTCAAGGTGCGCAACGCCATCATGTACAGCGTTGTTGCCGCTATTCTGATCGTGGCGTCCTTCGGCATCTACAACGTGATTTCCACCGTGGTCATGGAGAAGACGCGCGACATCGCGATCCTGAAGTCTATGGGATTTCACGCGCGCGACGTGCGCCGCATCTTCGTCATCGAGGGGGTGATCGTGGGCGCAATCGGCTCGTCGGCGGGGACCGGGATTGGCCTCTTGATGATGCTGGGCCTGAGTTACATCAAATTCAAGTCGCCGGTGTTCACGGAAGAAACCTACATGCCCATCTATTGGGGCGCCGACCAGATCGCCCTCGGTGCGGCCTTCGCAATCACTTCCGCGCTCGCTGCCGCCTATTTGCCAGCGCGCAAAGGCGGGCGCGTGCACCCGGTCGATATCCTCCGGGGGGCGGCATGACGGCGGTCCTGCGCACCGAAGGGCTGACACGCATCCTGCCCGGCGAGGTGCCGGTGACGCTCGTCGAGGACATCTCGCTCGAATTCCAGGGCGGCGAGTTCGTGGCCGTCATGGGGCCGTCCGGCTCGGGGAAATCGTCGCTGCTCTATCTGCTGGGTCTGCTGGATACGCCGACATCCGGCCAGGTGCTGGTCCAGGGGCTCGATGTCGGCGCGCTGGGCGCCGACGCCCGGGCCGAGCTGCGTCTTTCGCATCTCGGCTTCATCTTCCAGTTCCATTTCCTGCTGGCGGAGTTCTCGGCGCTGGACAACGTCATGCTGCCGATGCGCAAGCTGGGGCGGCTGACGGAAAGGGAAGCGGCGGCGAAGGCGCGCCATCTTCTGGAGTCGATGGACCTTGCCGACCACATGCGCAAGCTGCCCAGCCAGATGTCCGGCGGCCAGCGGCAGCGCGTGGCCGTGGCGCGGGCGCTCGCCAACGATCCGGTGATCATCCTCGCCGACGAGCCGACCGGCGCGCTCGACACCAAGGCGTCCACCAATCTGCGCCAGATCCTGAACGATCTCGCCCGCAACGAGAACCGCACGGTCATCGTGGTGACGCACGATCCGATCTTCGCGCACGCCGCGGACCGCCGCGTGTTCCTTGTGGACGGCCGTCTGCAGCCGCCCGAGAAGGCCGCCGAGCTGTTCAAGATCGGTATCGGCAACAGCGAAGCCTGATCATGTTTATAAAGATGATAAGATTGCTGGACATTAGTGTGCGGCTGTGTTTTTCCTCGTAGCGCCGTGAGGAGGGACTGGCATTCCTTCGCGACGGAGTGGCGGAGGATGCCATGCTCACAAATAAGGGAAAATACGGTCTGAAAGCGATGATCCATCTCGCGCGGCTCCCCTCCGGCGAGGTGGCGCAGGTCGGGGATATCGCCGAGGCCAACGGTATTCCGAAGAAGTTTCTCGACCAGATCTTTGCCGAACTGCGCAAGGCCGGGCTCGTGCATTCGCGCAAAGGCAAGACCGGCGGCTACGCGCTGTCGCGGCGGCCGGAAGACATCAGCATCGGCGATGTGATCCGTGTGCTCGACGGCCCCCTGGCGCCGATCGCCTGCGCCAGTGTCTCCGCCTATCGCCACTGCCTCGACTGCCAGGACGAGGAAGCCTGTGCCGTGCGCCGCCTGATGATCGAGGCGCGCAGCGCGCTGTCGCGGGTACTCGATACGCGCACGCTGGCGGATGTGCGGACATGGGGCGAGGCGGGCGAGGAAGGGCTGATGTACCACGTTTGATGCGGCATCCGCGGTCGTCGCACGAACCGCGGTTGCGCGTAAGTTGATTTTGTCCACCAATTTGATATACATAATGGATGGGCACGCTGTTTCGGAACGGGACAACCGCGCCGTATTCGGGCTATGCTCCTGACCAACAAACAGATTCGCCCCGCGCCGCAGCAAGCCGCCGGAGCAGGAGACCGCCATGCCAAAATGGTTCGCAGACAATTCCCTCTCCATCGGGCGCACGCCGCTTGTCCGCCTCAACCGCGTGACCGACGGTGCGCCCGCCACCGTCCTCGCCAAGATCGAGGGGCGCAATCCGGCCTATTCGGTCAAATGCCGCATCGGCGCGTCCATGATCTGGGACGCCGAAAAGCGCGGTATCCTGACGGCGGGCAAGGAGATCGTCGAGGCGACGAGCGGCAATACTGGCATCGCGCTGGCATTCGTGGCGGCCGCGCGCGGCATCCCGCTGACGCTCACCATGCCCGAGACCATGAGCATCGAGCGGCGCAAGCTCCTCGTCGCCTACGGCGCGAAACTGGTGCTGACCGAGGGGCCGCGCGGCATGTCCGGCGCGGTGGCGGAGGCCGAGAAGATCGCCGCGTCCGACCCGGACCGCTATGTGCTCCTGCAGCAGTTCAAGAACCCGGCGAACCCGGCCATTCACGAAAAGACGACCGGCCCCGAGATTTGGGACGACACGGAAGGCGCCGTCGACATTCTCGTGTCCGGCGTCGGAACCGGCGGCACGATCACCGGCATTTCGCGCTACATCAAGGGCGCGAAAGGCAAGGCCATTCAATCGGTCGCGGTCGAGCCATCGCACAGCCCGGTCCTGACGCAGAAGCGCGCGGGCCAGGATCTCACGCCCGGTCCACACAAAATTCAGGGCATCGGCGCCGGTTTCATTCCCGAGGTGCTGGATTTGTCGCTCATCGACGCCGTCGAGCAGGTGACGAATGACGAGGCCGTGGAGTTTGCCCGGCGCCTGACCCGCGAAGAGGGCATCCTGTCGGGGCTCTCCTGCGGCGCCGCGGCGGCGGTCGCCGTGCGGCTGGCGAAGCGCCCTGAAAATGCGGGCAAGACTATCGTCGCCATCTTCCCCGATTCCGGCGAGCGCTATCTCAGCACGGTGCTGTTCGAGGGGCTCTTCGACGCCCAGGGCCGCGCGGTGTAAGGGAGCCGTCCGCCGCTTCATGGTCTTCTGCGTCCTGGCCGGACTTGTCCGGCCGGGCGTAGTTGCTTTTGTTGGTGCCCCAACGAAATTCGGCTTAAAGTCCGGGCCGAGGAGCTGTTCTGATGCCTGCGGACAAAAAGGCCCCCGCGCCGTCATCGCCGGATACGACGACGCCCGCGCGCGCCAGCGACGCCGAGGTTGCGGCCTTTGCGCAAATGATACGGTTGGCTGTGCCCGCGCCCGCACCGGGCGGCGGACAGCATGGCCGCTTGATCTTTGCGATGGATGCGACGGCCAGCCGCCAGCCCGCCTGGAACATGGCGCTGCGGCTGCAGGCGGACATGTTCGCCGAGGTCGCGGCCATCGGCGGGCTCGACGTCCAGCTCGTCTATTTCCGCGGGTTCAACGAGTGCCGCGCGTCTGGCTGGGCCAATACGCCGGAAGCGCTGGCGCAATCCATGCGCGCCATCGCCTGCGAGGGCGGCCACACGCAGATCGGCAAAGTGCTGACGCATGCCCGGCGTGAAACCGAGCGGCGCAAGGTGGACGCCCTCGTCTATGTCGGTGACAGCATGGAAGAGGAAATCGACCATCTCGCCGCCCTCGCCGGGGAACTGGGCCTTCTCCGCCTGCCGGTCTTCGTTTTCCAGGAAGGGTATGACGGCGGCGCCGAGACCGCGTTCCGCGAGATTGCGCGATTGACGAAAGGAGCGTATTGCCGTTTCGATGCCGGGTCGGCGGACGCTTTGCGCGAGTTGCTGCGCGCGGCGGCGGCCTACGCGGCGGGCGGGCGCGCGGCGCTGGAAAGTCTGAGCCAGCGTGGCGGGCAGGCGCGCCGCCTTCTCGAACAACTCAAACCATAATACGGGCGCAATGCTATATCTGCTTCTTGTGGTCGTGCTGATCGTCGTTGGCTTGCTGGTCGGCAATGCCATCACGAAGGCCGACCCCAAGTTCTGGGCCCGCAATATGCGCAACATCGCCGGGACGGTGGCGGTTGCGCTGTCGATTGCGCTGATGATGGCCGGGCGGCTGGTGCTGGCAATCCCGTTGGCGCTCGTCGGCTACTATCTGCTCGGCCATCTCAGAATTCCGCAGATCGACTGGGGCCAGGGCGCGAGCAGGACGACCGGTCAGCGTTCCTCCATCCGCACGGACATGCTGGAGATGACGCTCGATCACGACAGCGGCGCCATGGATGGCATGGTGCGCAGCGGCGTGTTTGCCGGGCGCAACCTGTCGGGGCTCACCGCCAGCGAACTGCAGAGCCTGCTCCGCGAGGCGCGCCTGCGAGACCCTCAGGCGGCGCAGTTGCTGGAGGCCTATGTCGAGCGCATGCATCCTGGCGCGTCGCATAACGGCGGCGGTTCCGGCGGATGGCGGTCGCGCGGCGGGATGACCATGGCCGAGGCCTACGAAGTCCTGGGCCTGGACCCCGGCGCCAGCCGCGAGGACGTCCAGCGGGCGCACCGCGAATTGATGAAGAAGATTCACCCCGACCGCGGCGGGTCCACCTATCTCGCTTCCAAGATCAACGAGGCGAAGGACGTGCTCCTCGGTCAGTAGGCGCCTGCCAGATGGGGATCATTGCGGCTTGCTGTCGTTGCCGCCATTGACGGACCGCAGCCCCGGCACGCCGCGCTCGTCGATCGACACCGCCTTGACCAGCGCCAGCACCTCGTCGCCCTCGGCCAGCTTCAGATCGTCGGCCGCCAGCCTCGTCACATAAACCTTGAGGCAGTCTCCCCCCAGAAGCTGAACCGTGGTCAGCACGAAAGGGCCGCCATCCGTTTCCAGGCGGGTGATGCGCCCCTGGAGCGCAGCCCGCACACTGCTATTGCCGGGCCGTCCGATCGCGATGGCGACGCTCGTTGCGCGGATGGCGATGCGCACGCCGCCCGGCGAGGGTTCGATGCGGCCCGGCACGACGATATCCCCGGCCGGGTGGCGAATAATTGTTACCTTGTAATCCGGCAGGTAGCGGTCCACCGCACCGCTGATGACCGACACGGCGTCGAAACGGTCCACGGCCTTGGCGAGCGATGCGGACGAAAGCACCTCGGCGGGCGTTCCCGCTGCGGCCACGCGCCCGTTCTCCAGGCGGACGACCTGTTGCGCGAGGCGGGCCACCTCGTCCACCGAATGCGACACATAGACGACAGGGATGCCGAACTCGTCGCGCAGCCGCTCGATGAAGGGCAGGATTTCGAGCTTGCGGTTGCCGTCGAGCGAGGCGAGCGGCTCGTCCATGAGCAGAAGGCGCGGCGAGGTGAGGAGCGCTCTGCCGATGCCCACGCGCTGGCGCTCGCCCCCGGACAGGGTTGCCGGACGGCGGTCGAGCAGATGGCCTATGCCCAGAACCTCCACGACGGGGCCGAACGCGATGCGGCGCTCACGCTTGGGCGTGAACCAGCGGCCATAGCGGAGGTTGGCGCCGACGGACAGATGCGGGAAGAGGTGCGCGTCCTGGAACACGAGGCCGATCCGGCGCCTGTGCGGCGGGACCGAGATGCGCGCGGCGGTGTCCAGCAGGACCGTCCCGTTGGCGGTGATGCGTCCGGCGTCCGGCCGTTCGAGCCCGGCGAGCAGACGGATGGCGGTCGATTTCCCCGAGCCCGACGGGCCGAACAGCGCCGTTATCCCCGAATTGGTCTCGAAGGCGGCGTGGAACGTGAAGCCGGAGCGCGCGAGGGTACAGTTGAATGAGATCATTCGACGCGCACCCCGCGCCCGGCGGTGCGGCGGGCGATCAACTCCGAGGCGACCAGCGCGCCGAGCGAAATCGCGGCGGCGATGACCGCGAGCCTGAGCGCGCCCGCGTCGCCGCCCGGCACCTGCGTGTAATTGAATATGGCCAGGGGTATGGTCTGCGTCTCGCCGGGGATGT
>JBNKDX010000144.1:0-6088 GCA_050288485.1 Rhodomicrobiaceae bacterium
TGACAACCGGGTGGACGAAATTGCTTGGACAAGGACTACAAGCGGGGAGTATTCAACAAGATCGGCGTATCAAATCCAATTTCATCTGCGCGCTCGGCTATGGCGATCCCGCGGGCGTGCGTCCGCGCGGCCCCCGCCTCGGCTTCGACGAGATGGCCCAGATCGTGTAGTCTTCATGAACCTCCTCGCGATCGACACCAGCATGGGCGCCTGTTCCGCGGCGGTCCTGCGCACCGGCCCGGCGGAGCGGCTCGCAAGGCGCTTCGAGGCGATGGAGCGCGGCCACGCCGAGGCGCTCTTCCCCATGATCGAAGCCGTCATGGAAGAGGCCGGGCTGTCCATCGGAGAGCTTGACCGCATCGCCGTAACGCTGGGACCGGGAAGCTTCACCGGCGTGCGCGCCGGGCTGGCGGCAGCACGCGGCCTGGCCCTCGCGGCGAAACTGCCGGTTGCGGGGACGGGCAGTCTTGCGGTAATGGCAATGGGGTGCATTACGGAAACGGCCGAGGCGGAGCGCAGCGAGGGCTTCATGGTGGCGCACGATGCGCGGCGCGGCGAGATCTACTGTCAGTGCTTCGATATGCGGGGGCAAGCGTTGGGCGAAGCTGAAGTCATGGCGGCGCGGGAGGCCGCTGAACAACTCCCTGCGGCCATGAGCCTGATCGCCGGCAGCGGCGCGGCCGCGGTTGCCGGGGAAGGCGCGGGCATCGGACGCCGCATGGCAGCGATACTTCCAGGCCTCTTGCCCGATGCGGGCCAGCTCGCGAGGCTCGCGCTCCATTTGCCGCAATCGGAGCAGCCGCCGGTCCCGCTTTACTTGCGCGCGCCAGACGCCAAGCCGCAAACGAACAAGTCTTTCGCCCGTGCTCAATCCTGACACGAACATCCAGCTCGCGCCGCTGACTGCCAGCGATGCGGCAGCCATCGCTGCGCTGCACCGGCGCTGCTTCTCCCAGCCCTGGACGGAAGAGGATTTCACGCGTTTCGCCGAAGCCGAAGAGTGTCACGGCATCGTGGCCCGGTGGGGCGGCGGCATTGCCGGCTTCATCGTCATCAGCGTCGTCGAAGGGGATGCGGAAGTCCTGACGCTCGCCGTGGACACGCCCTGGCGGCGTCGCGGCGTCGCCAGCACCGTTCTCACGCAGGCCATGGCGGATGCGGCGGAACGCGGCGCCGAGGCGCTGTTCCTCGAAGTAGGCGTGCGCAACGGCGCGGCGCGTGCGCTCTACAAGCGGCTGGGCTTCGTGCGCGCCGGGCGGCGGTGCAATTATTACACTACGCCCGACGGTCCTGAGGACGCCATCGTCATGAAGCGCAGCCTGCTTATCGGACTGCCGGGACGGGTCATCTCCGAGCGCGTTGAGCGCCTCGCGGCGCGGGGCTGACCGGGACACGCCGTCCCGCCGCGGCGCGCAGGCCAGCTTCAGCCCGCCAGCTTCTTTTCGACCTCATCCAGAGCCTTGTGCACTTCGGCCAGGATCATCCTGTTGGCGGCGTTTTCATCGATATCGGGCACATCCCAGTTGAATATCTTCCGGTATTTTTCGACCAGATGCTCCACGTCGCCGATGATTTGATTGCGGTGCGCTTGCAACTCCGCCTGCTCAATTCTCGCCATTTCACAGTCTCATTCCCGTTTCTCCGCCGTCTTGGCGCGTGAGAGCTATTCGAAAGACCCGAACCTCAGAAAGGCGGCTCGGGGAACCCGTCCTCGATGCCGATATCGAACGCAGTCACCATGTACCCCATCATTGCGTAGAGACCGCAAAGCGCGACAACCTCGACCACGCCAGCTACACCGTGGGCATCGGCGATCCGCTGCTGAACCTCCGCCGGGATCGAGCGCTTCGCCGCCACGGCATCGACCGCCTCCAGGACCGCCTTCGCCACATCGGGCAACGCGGCCGGCACGTCTCCGGCGGTGACCGCGTCGATCACATCTTCGCTGATGCCGGCCAGCTTCGCGGGCCGCTGATGATGCGACCACTCATAGCCGAGACGCTGGCGGGCGGCGTAGCGCAGGATCACGAGTTCGCGGACCTCGGCGGGCAGAACGCCGTGGAACCGGAGGTGCTCGCCCAGCGCGCCGACCTTGGCCGCGACGCCTGGATTGTTGAACATCCGCACATACACCTCGCCGAGTTCCGCCCGGCCGTCCGCGTGCGAGCGGATGGCGGCCATGCGGGCGAACAATTCCCGGTCGGCGGGATCCAGCGCGGCGGCCGGATCGGGGAGCGTCGCCATCAGTCGTTGTCCTCCCATTCCTGCTGCCGTTGGCGCCAGACGCCGACCGGCGTCGGACAGGTCTTGTCGATGTGGAGATCCAGGAGATACGGACCGAAGGCGTCGAGGGCGCGCGCGACTGCCGGGGCGATCTCCTGCGGCTGCTCCACGCGCTCGCCCTTGCCGCCCATCGACTTTGCGAACGCCACCCAGTCGACGCCGGGAATATCGGTAAGGCGCTCCGGGCCCGGCCCCATAGCGGATGCCCGGAAGTAGATGTTGCCGTAGGAGCGGTTGTTCATCACCGCGATGACGAGCGGAACCCTCTCGCGGGCGGCGGTATGGATTTCCATGCCGTGCATCAGCATGCAGCCGTCTCCCGTGGCGACCATGAGGGGCCGCTCGGGCCGGGCGAGCTTGACGCCGATGCCGAGGGGGATGGCGCCGCCCATCGGGCCGAGATTGGTGAGCGAATAGTGCGTGCCGGGCTGGCGGACGTCCCAATATTCGGCGAACCATGCCCGGTGCGCGCCGGAGTCGACGCAGAGCACCCCCTCAGCGGGGAACGCGGCGCGCAGTTCCCGGACCACGCGTGCGGGGTGCATCGGAATGGCGCCGCATTCGGTGTCTTCCATGCCGTAGCAGCGCGGCCCGCGGGAATGGATGACTTCGAGGAACGCCCGGCGTTCGGCGCGCCCGGCTTCGAGCGCCGCTGCGCCCTCCAGCGCCGCAAGACGGCGCAGCGCCTCACCGGCATTGCCGACCACCGCCACTTCGCCAGCCCAGGTCCGTCCGATCAGTAGTGGATCGGCGTCCACATGGATCAGCGCTCTGGACGGCAGCATTCTGCGGTCCCATTGCATCGTGTCGCGCTGGGAGAGGCCGGAGCCGATGACGAGCAGAATTTCGGTCTCGCCGGAGCGGATGGCGTCGATCGCCCAGCGCGAGCCGCCATAACCGAACACGCCGAGCGCGAGAGGATGGTCATCGGGGATCGCCCCCTTGCCCGACAGCGTCGTCGCAACGGGGATGTCGAACCGCTCGGCGAACGCCCGGAGCGCGTCCGCGCCTCCGGCGCGCAGCACCCCTGGACCGGCGAGCACGACGATCTTTTGATGTCCGGGCGCGTTGAGGAGGGCAACGGCGCTGTCGAGCGCGTCCTCGTCGAGGAAGCGGGCGGCGCTCAGCGATTTGGGCACCGGCTTCCAGTCGAAATCGATTTGCGCTTTCTGCACATCGACCGGCACCGAAAGATGAACCGGCGCGCGGCGCGTGAATGCGTGGGTGACGGCGTGCCGGAGGTGATGGGGCACGACAGCAGGCGAGGAAACGGAAAGGGACAGGCCGGTGACCCGCTGCAACACATCGATGTCGTCGAGCCCCGCGCCCGAGGCGTCCTGAAAGCCTCCCATGCCCTCCCAGGAGCGCGCCACCTCGCCGCTGATCGCCAGAACGGGGGTCCGGTCCGTCAGGGCTGCTGCGAGCGCCGTGACCATGTTGAGAATGCCCGGCCCGCCGATGCCGAGACAGACGCCGAGGCCGCCGGAGGCCCGCGCATAGCCGTCCGCCATATATGCGGCGCCGCCCTCATGGGCCGCCACGATCGCACGCAAGCCTTCCGTCGCCGTCAGCGGCAGCATGAAATTGTCGTTCAGGCCGCCGAGACCGATGAAACAATGATCCACGCCCTGGCGGCGTAGCGCGGCAAGAATATACGCGGTGACCATCATCGGGGCTTCTCCCGCGGCTCCGGGGTGGCGGCGCTTGACCGTCAATCCGACTGGAACCTCCCTGCCGCTGCCATGAGTGCCGGAACCGATGCCCGATTCGCCTTTGGCGAACCTTATCCGGGCAAGCGCCCGCCCGGCCGCGTCCCCTAAAATCCGGTCTCGCGGATGAAGACATGCATGATCCGTGCGGCAAATTTCTCCGCCAGGCTCTCACCTCTCGCCGTCAGGTGAACGCTGCCCCGCATGACCTGCGTGACGGCGCGCGGCTCCGTCGTGAGCCTGAGCTTATGGATGGCGTTCACGGGCCGCAGCGCTTTCTCCGGCGTCGGGGTGACGGCGACGGCCCCGTCGTAACTGGAGGCCAGATAGAGGATATCGAGAGCGCCGCTGGCGGCGTAGGCGATGCTCGCGAGGCGAACCGGGAACCGCTTCAGCGAGGCGTCATCGGGGATGAAATACCCTTGCGCTCCCACCTTCAGCCGCCAAAGCTCGTCCTCCCGGGCATACCCTTCGACAATCGCCGCACCCGTACCACGGATGATCGCCAGCGGACGTTTCAGATCGGCGAAACGGCCTACATGAAGGCCCCGCTGCAGATCCGCGACGACGCCCGCCACCGGGGAGCGAACCTTCAGGAGCGCCATTTCACGCTCAAGTCCGGCAAGCCTGCCTTGCTCGGCCGCAAGCTGCTGTTGGAGAACGAGGCTTTCGGACAGATCCGCCGGATCGCCGGGCCGCCGGGCGAGCCTGGCTTGCAAGGCTTCGATTTTCAGCTTCGTCAGCGCCAGGTCTTGTTCGAGCTGCGGCGAACGCATCTCCAGCAGCAGCTGCCCTTTGGCCACCGCTTCTCCCTCGCGGACCAGGATGGACGTGATTTCGGCCGGGCGCGGCGCGAAGACGCGCGCTTCCGTTTCGGCTCTCAGGACTGCGGGGACAGTGACCGAGTGTGAGAGAGGCAGGAAAAACGCGGCCAGCCCCGCAATCACTATGGCCAGAGTGAATGCCGCGCGGGGCTGTTTCAAGATGTGATGCCGCATCTTCCACCACTCCACAAACTCCTTGCAAACAGGCCAGGCGATAAACGCGGATATTTCGACGATAAATAAGACGATGCCGGCAATTTTTATGAAGAAGCTATATACGAATAGTGCGATGCCTGTGAATATGATCAGACGGTATACCCAGGTCAGATAGGCGTAGATGATGCAGAAGCGGGTGAGCGCCGGGCTGAGAAGGTCGGGATTCGGCGCCTTCAGCCCGAAGAGCAGGTTGCGCAGCCGCCACCGCCCCAGGTTGAACGCTCGCGACTGAAGATTGGGGATTCCGAGCGCGTCCGAGAGCAGATAGTAGCCGTCGAAGCGCATGAAAGGGTTGAGATTGACGAAAAGACTCGTCGTCAGGCTCACCACCGCCATGAAGAACGCCGCGCTCCTGAGCGGGCCGTCCGCCGCAATGGCCCAGATGAACAGGGCGAGCCCCGCGATCATCAGTTCCGTCATCATCCCCGCCGCCGCGATCAGCAGACGCTGGGTTCGGGAGCGCAGTTTCCACGCTCCGGTAACGTCGGTGTAGAGGACTGGCATCATCACCAGAAACGCGACGCCCATTGTCGCCACCCGCACGCCATAGCGCGTGGCCATGAAAGCATGGCCAAGCTCGTGAGCCGTCTTCACGACGACGAGGCACAGCGCGTAAAGAACGGCTCCCCGGAAACTGAAGAAATAGAGGAACGTCGAGGCGAACGCATCCCACTGGCGCGACGCCATATACAGACCGATGGCGGAGATGACGCCAGCAGCGAGCCAAACGCCGCGGCTGAAGACGAGATTGAACACCGGAAGGTTGCGTTGCAGAAACTTGTGGGGACGGATGAGGGGGATGCGAAAGAACAGGTAATGGTGGATGGCGAGTTCCACCCATGCCGGTTTCTGAGCGGCGAGCGTCGCGGCAAGGCGGGCGTAATCGGCGAACGGCTCCATCTCGACAAGCCCGTTGCGGATCAGGAATCCGGCCAACTCGGCGACCTCCTCCCGGGAAACGCTCAGCCCGGGCCGCGCCTGCGCAGCGTTCAGGAGCGCCTCAACGCTTCCTGCGTCCCAGAGCGACAGGATGGCGGCAGATCGGAAGAGCGTCGT
>JBNKDX010000145.1:0-6043 GCA_050288485.1 Rhodomicrobiaceae bacterium
GCTGCAGCAGACGACGGTGAAGGCCGTCATCCCCTACTACGGGCGGTTCGTGGCGCGGTGGCCGGATGTGGCGGCGCTGGCGGCGGCGGAGCTTGAGGCGGTGCTCGGCGAGTGGGCGGGCCTCGGCTATTACTCCCGCGCGCGCAATCTGCATGCCTGCGCGAAGGCGGTGATGGCGGAGCATAGCGGGCGTTTTCCTGCGGACGAGGCGCTCCTGCGCGCGCTGCCGGGCGTCGGCGTCTACACTGCGGCGGCGATCGCGGCCATCGCCTTCGGCCAGCCCGCAACGGTGGTCGATGGCAATGTCGAGCGGGTGGTGGCGCGGCTTTTCGCTGTGGAGACGCCGCTGCCTGCGGCGAAGCCGGAAATCCGGGCGCTGGCGACGCGGCTGACGCCCGGGACGCGGCCGGGTGATTACGCGCAAGGGATGATGGATCTGGGCGCGATGGTGTGCACGCCGCGCGGGCCTTCATGCGAGCTGTGTCCGCTGGCGGGACGCTGCGCGGCGCTGGCGCGCGGGGCGGCGGCGTCATTGCCCGCTCGGGCGCGCAAACCGGAACGGCCGCAGCGCCGTGGAGCGGCCTTCGTGGCGGTGCGGGCGGATGGCGCGGTTCTGTTGCGGCGGCGGCCGCCGAAGGGCTTGCTGGGCGGGATGCTGGAGGTTCCATCCACGGACTGGGGCGCGGCTATGCCGGACGAGGGCGCGGCGCTGAAGGCGGCGCCGGTTGCGGGCCGGTGGCGGCGCCTGCCGGGCGGCGTGACGCACGCATTCACGCATTTCCACCTGACGCTGGAGGTCTACCGCGCGGACGGCCTGCGGGCCGCGGCGCCGGAGGAGTGCCGCTGGTATCGGCGCGAGGCGTTGGCGGGCGAAGCGCTGCCCAGCGTCATGCGCAAGGTGCTGGCGCATGCGCAAGCCGGTTCCGCTGGCCGGACGCTCCTTCGCCGGCCGGCCAATTGATGCGGCGGCGGCTTCGAGTTTGCGGCTCGTCCCCCTCACCTGGCGTCAAGCAATCACGTGTGACGTGTTTTTGTCTATTGACAGCGCAACGCTATACGTGTATGGTTCGGCCATGATCCAGAAAGTGGGTGAACAACTCACGGTGGATGAGACGCCTGTCTTGCCCGCCAGGGCAGCGCTTGCCGTCGCAGATGGGTATTGTGTGGCATAGACGTTTTGCATGGCTCGGTTTTCGGTGCGGGGATGATCCGCTGCGCCGCACGATGATGACCAGCAACCAGCGCAAGCGGGGCAGGCTTGCGCATGCGTGCTTTTGCCAACAATTTCGCTGGATTAGCCAGTCCGTTCAGTCAATCCTCACTCGGGAGGCTGCTTGCTTTCCCCTACATCTCCGGCCCCCGCGCACCGCGACTGGGCCGTTATCGCTCATGACTATGCCTCAGGCGCGCTGACCGTCGCTGAAATCTGCACGCTCCATGGCGTCTCCGCCAGCATGCTTTACCGCCGGGCGGCGCAGGAGGGCTGGCAGATGCGCCATAAGCCCGCCTCCGCCACCCGCGGCCGGGAAGACGGCAACCGCATGGCGGCGAGGCTGCTTTTTGCGCTGGACCAGAAAATGACCGAGTTTGAAAACCGCATGGCGCAGGGTGGCGTCGCCACCGCCGCCGACAGCGAACGCGACGCCCGCACTCTCAACACGCTGGTGCGGTTGTTCGAGAAGTTGAAGGGCTTCGGCGGCAAGGGTGAGACGGATGCCAAAACCGCTGCCGCGCCTGCCCACACTTCCACATCCGCCGGAGAGCATGCTCATGACGCGGATCGCCTCCGCAACGACCTTGCGCAACGCCTTGAAAAACTGCGCGAGGGCCTGCGAGGCTGACGCATTCGCGCGTTCCCTCAACGAAAAGGAAGCCGAATTCCTCCGTTTTGACTGGCAGTTGTGGGCGCGCGATGATCAGCTTCCGCCGGACGCGGGGCCCAGCGGCGCGCCGTGGACGACGTGGCTGGTTCTTGGCGGGCGCGGCTCCGGCAAGACGCGTACAGGTGCCGAATGGGTGCGCGGCCTCGCCTTGGGGCGCCCGCCCTTCGCCGCCAGCCCGGTCGGGCGCATCGCGCTGGTCGGCGAAACGCTCGGAGACGCGCGCGCCGTGATGGTCGAAGGGCCGTCGGGCCTGCTTGCCATCCACCCCTCGGATGAGCGTCCGGCCTACAATGTCTCGCGGCGCGAACTGGTCTGGCCGAATGGCGCGGTGGCGCAGCTCTACTCGGCGGACGATCCGGAATCCCTGCGTGGTCCGCAGTTCGGAGCGGCCTGGGCCGATGAACTCGCGAAATGGCGTTACGCCGAGCGTACGTGGGACATGCTGCAATTCTGCCTGCGGCTGGGGCATCAGCCGCGCCAGATCGTCACGACGACGCCGCGGCCGGTCCCGATATTGAAGCGGCTTCTCGCTGAGCCCGCCACCGCCCTCAGTCGCGCCTCGACGCGCGCGAACGCCGCCAATCTCGCGCCGGGTTTTCTGACCACGGTCACCGCGCGCTATCACGGAACGCGGCTGGGGCGTCAGGAGCTTGAAGGTGAGCTGCTCGAAGACCGCGATGACGCGCTTTGGCGGCGCGATGTCATTGACCGGTTGCGGATGGATACCGCTCCGCCGCTTGTCCGGATCGTCGTGGCGGTCGATCCGCCCGTGACGAGCGGCTCTCGCGCGGATGCTTGCGGGATCGTTGCTGCGGGGCGCGCAGCGGATGGGCGCGCATACATCCTGGCTGACGCCACGTTACAAGGCCGCAAACCTCTCGATTGGGCGCGCGCGGCCGTACGGCTCTATGACAGTCTGGATGCGGACTGCGTCGTCGCCGAGGTCAACCAGGGCGGCGAACTTGTCGCCGAAATGCTGCGTCAGGTTTCGCCTGCGCTCCCTCTGCGCATGGTTCGCGCGACCCGCGGGAAATATTTGCGTGCTGAGCCTGTGGCCGCGCTGTATGAGCAGGGCCAGGTTCATCACATCGGCGCGTGGCCGGAGTTGGAGGACCAGATGTGCGACTTTGCGCCCGGCGGCATGAGCAGCGCGGAAAGCCCCGACAGAGTGGACGCACTGGTCTGGGCGTTAACGGAACTCATGCTTGAGCAGAAGCCGGAGCCACGTATTCGATCTGTCGGAACAGCAGGGGCCATATGCAGCGAGGTTGCGCCCAGCCCTAAACCCCGACCGCGCGCTCCCCCCACCCGGCACCGCCCCCCTGGCAATCCGGCACCAGGGGTGGCAGACTTTTCCTTGCGCGCAGATTGGTTCTGCGCGGTCGCGCCCTTAGCGAATTTTGTAGTTGAAGCCCGCGCGGACGACATCCACCTCGGTGTCGAAGTCGTAGCGGACCTGGAAAGGCGGATCCGCAGGGACCGGGTTGGCAGTAGCCGACTTGGAGCCGAAATCCATGTGCAGATACTCGGTCTTGAACGACCAGTTGTCGTTGAATGCCCATTCGAAGCCGCCGCCAAGCACCCAGCCTGTCCGCGTGTCGCTGAAATCAGCAGGATATTGCCCCCCCCGCCAAGTGCTGGTCGCGCGAAGATCCGTGTTGGCGTCGCCTTTGACCTGGCCGAATGCCAAACCGCCCGTCGCGTACAACAGCACACGCGGGTCCCAAGCAGTTATGCCCGCACGAAGCCGTGCGGTTCCAAACCAATCGAGCTTCTGCCTGATGGTGATGTTATCGCCACCTAGCATGTTGCCCTGGCTATCTATGATAGGCGCCTCGATGGCAGAACCGCTAATATTCGCCCCCTGAAAATCGGCTTCCGCACCGAAAATAAGGGATCCGGTCTGCCAGTTGTAACCAATTTGAGCGCCCCCCAAAACGCCGCTGGGGTCGGGATTGAGCTTGGTCGGCCGGAGATCGTAAAATGAGGCCACATCCGGTAGCGGCTCGATATGGGTATGCCCGTGGCCCCAGCCATAACCCAGATTGACGCCAATATAACGCCCGGCCCATGTGAAGGGGACATAGACGGGCTGGTCTTTCAGACTTCCTCCGAGGTCGGCGGCGCCCGCGGAGGGGATGAACGCACATGCGCTGAGAAGCGCTACTGACAATCTACGAAGCATATGGAACTCCATCCAAATAAGCGGATGACGCTTACAGCGTGCATTGACAGCCACAATCGCGCCTTGCGAAACCACCGCATCTACACTCAGAAGTTGTACTAGCACGCGCTATTCAACGAAACACCCTTTTTTTGCATTCGGGAGGGCGATCCCCGCTCGCCCGTGTCCCTGCGGCAACAGATATGGCTGGACGTAAACCAACGCTTAATCCGGCGGCAACGACCGCCGGGAGCGGTGCGCGCCCGCGTCCGGAGGCGGAAAACCGTGTGCTCAGCGGGTCTTGAAGTTCACGCCGACGCGGACGACGTCCACCATGGTGTCGAAACTGTAGCCCACCTGGTATACCGGCGACGGCGGCACCTGATCCGCGTTGATGCTTTCCGAGCCGAATTCGACATGCAGATATTCGGCTTTGAACGACCAGCATTCGGCGAACGCCCATTCAACGCCGCCGCCGATGACCCAGCCCGTGCGGATATCGTCGACGCTGGCGGGGTAGCTTCCGACCAGCGGCAGCACGACATCGCCGCTGCCTTCGACATGCCCGAGAGCGAGGCCGCCGGTTATGAATACGAGCCACTGGGGATCGATGGCGGTCGTGCCCACGCGCGCCCGCAGCGTCGCAAACCAGTCCATCTTCTCGTGAACGGAGACGTAGTTGCCCTCCATGCCGGTCATGATCAGCGGCGCGCCGTTGGCCTGGATAACCGGCGTCTGCAATTCGTTTCCGTCGACGCTCGTGAACTGGAAATCGCCCTCCGCGCCGACGACGAGAAGGTTTCCGAACTGCCAGTTGTAGCCGCCCTGGAAGCCGCCTACGCCGCCGCTGGCGTTGGGGTCGAAGGTCTGGTCCGCCAGATAGACGAAATCCTGCGGGCTCGGCAGCGGGAGGACGTGAACATGGGTGTTGCCCCAGGCGTAGCCGCCGTTGACGCCAACGTAGAGGCCGCACCAATTGTAGCAAGGGTAATAAGCCGGGCCGTCCTTGAAGCCTGTAAAGTCGCCGGCGGCTGCCGTGGAAACGAGTGCACTTGCGCCGAGCAGCGCAATCGAAATTCTGCGAAGCATATGGATCTCCATCCAGATGTGCGGAAAAAACGCGCTTACAGCGTGGCTTACGAATACAAGCGGGGGGTGTATTGCGATGATGTCGCGACCTAAAATTGCCGTAGCATACGAGGTTCATATGAGCACCATGTTTTCTGTGGCAAACTGCCAATCACAACCATGGCGTGCTCTGCAGGCAACAGCCTGCGGGCCTCGCGCCGACGCCCCCGCAGACAGCGCTTGATCAACCGTGTGACGGAACAGACCGGTTCCGGCCTCTGCGCTCATCCTTCAGCACCGCGCCGCCCGGCGATATTACTCGAAGGCTCCCCATGTCCCTCTGGCAACGCACAGCCTCGCTCCTGCGCGGCGCGACACCCGTCACTGCGCCCGCGCGCAAGGCAAGCGCCACTACGCCGCTCATCGCCCTGCACTCGACCGGCCAGCCGGTCTGGTCGCCGCGCGACTATGCCGCCTTCGCCCGCGAAGGATATGCGCGCAACCCCATCGTCTATCGCGGTGTGCGGATGATTGCCGAGGCGGCTGCGTCAGTGCCCTTGCGGCTCTTCGACGGCGCTCACGAGATACGGGAGCATCCTCTGCTCACGCTTCTCGCCCGGCCGAATGCGGCGGCGTGCGGTCCGGACCTGCTGGAGGATTGGTACGGCTACCTGCTCATCGCCGGAAACGCCTATATGGAGGCGGTGAGCACCGGCGGCGAGGTGCGCGAGTTGTACGTCCTGCGTCCCGACCGCGTGAAGGTCGTGGCGGGCGCGGACGGCTGGCCGGAAGCCTACGAATATACCGCCAACGGCATGACCGTGCGTTTCGTCCAGGCCCCCGGTATGGGGCAGCGCCCGATCCTGCATATGGCGCTATTCAATCCGTCCAACGACTATTACGGCATGAGCCCGATCGAGTCTGCCAG
>JBNKDX010000146.1:0-6020 GCA_050288485.1 Rhodomicrobiaceae bacterium
CGATCGATACGGAATAACCGGGCAAATGCCGCGCTGGCGTGCCGCCTTGCGGCTGGCCGCCGCATCGTATCCTTTATCGCCGATGGCTGCGCGCGGCGTGATATCCGGGCCGATGTCGAGCAGCGTCTCGAAATTGCGACTGTCGCTGGCTTCGCCTCCTGTCAGATGGAAAGCAATCGGCCGCCCATCTTTGCCGGTCTTCAAATGAATTTTCGTTGAGAAGCCGCCACGCGATTTGCCGAGCGCCTGGGCGTCCTGCCCCCTTTTGCGCCCGCTGCAGACACATGCGCCCGCACAATCGTCGAATCGAACATCTGTGCCAGATGGGCGCTTTCGCTCAGGTTCGCAAGCGCTTCGAAGAAGGCTTCGAACGCGCCCGTCTGACTGAGCCGCCAGAAGCGTTTCCAGACGCTGTTCCAGTTGCCGAACTCGGCGGGCAAAGCCCGCCAAGTGATATTGTGAACGGTGAAATGATGCAATGCCTCCAAAAACCTGCGATCGTCGCGCCCCGGCTCGCCGCGTTTCGAACGCACCGCCCGGAACACTTCGACGGCGATCTCCCAATCCTTCTCCGTCATTCCTGTCAGCATGGCCGGCCCTCCTCAAGCCGGTCACCCATGAATCACGCAAAAACTGATTTGGGAAGCCTCTTTCCTTCATCTGGCGGCAATCCGTCCACAGGACCTAGTAAAAAGCGCGGCTCTGCTCAAACAGCGAAGGTGCCGCCACTACACCTGTTTGCCGTCCAAACGCCCCTTTCCCAGCGATGCCCGGGAAAGGGGCGTAGCAGCTACTGGAGCCCGTCGGCGCGGAGCCGGGGCGATCTTGAAAAAATCATTATGCGGCAAGCAGGCGGTCAACCTCGCTCACCAGCTCGCGCAGGTGAACCGGCTTCGACAGGATACGCGCCTCGCGCGGGGCTTTCGAGTCCGGGTGCAGCGCAACCGCAGCGAACCCGGTGATGAACATGATCTTCATCTGCGGCTGAAGCTCGGACGCGCGCTTGGCGAGTTCGATCCCGTCCATCTCCGGCATGACGATGTCGGTCAGAAGCAGCGTGAACGACTTTTTACAAAGACATTCATAGGCTTCGGCACCGTTCGAAAATGATACGACGTCGTAACCGGCACGTTCCAGGGCCTTGACCAGGAAACGGCGCATGGACTCATCGTCTTCGGCAAGGATGATACGCTGCATTGGGTCGTTCACTTAACTAGCTCTTTCGGAATTGCGCCACAACCCGGCGTTGGTGGAAGCATCCCATCGCGGCCGGTCTGCATAACTTAACCGATCCTTAGGCAAAAGCGATAGCTATCATTTGATTAACCTTACCCTTTTCAGTTAACAGGCTGATAGCGGCAGTCAATACGTAGGCGGCCTCACTCGACAGGATTCCGGCATGTGCCGACAAAATGCAACTCTACCTTGCGGCCGTGGCTCCGGGCGCGGTGCTCGATGAGGTAGACGCCCTGCCACGCGCCGAGCGCGGTCCGCCCCTCGATCACGGGAATCGACAGGCTCACCGAGGTCAGCATCGCTTTGATGTGCGCAGGCATGTCGTCGGGGCCTTCGATGGAGTGGCGGTAATTGCCCGTCTCGGGCGCGAGACGCCTCAGCGTGTCGCCCAAGTCCTTCAGCACGTCGGGATCGGCGTTTTCCTGGATCGTGAGGGAAGCGGAGGTATGGGGTATGAACGCCGTCAACAGACCCTGTCCGGCACCGATAGCCTGCAGCCAATCGCAAATGGCGCTGGTGATGTCGGTGAAGCCGGGGCCGCTGGTGCGGATGACGAGCGTCCGGCCCGCCTGCGCGAGCATGCTGCCGCCCGCTGCCGGCGATGGGACAGGGCGCAGATGCGGTTTATCGCTCATGGTCGGGACGTCCGGCGGTTGCAGCGGCGTTAAGCGTACTCCCTCAGATTACCCCTGTTCGCTCAAGCCGTCGCCCCTGCGGTGACCATCTTTCCACACGTAATGCGGCGTTTCGATACTGGCCGCAAATTTTTGAAAAACATCCCAACGTTTTACTGAATGTTTACTCCAATCAGCAACAGTTTGGGGGGCATCTGTATGTGTGGCGTATCGGGTCAAAAAGTAGCGCTCCTGAGTGAAAGCTGGACCGGGCCGTGAGGTCTTTCGATTCGGGTGAATGTCCATGGGGGAGGGGCGCGTAACGGTAAACGATTTGTGCCGTCAGGACGTGTCATGAATTCGAAAGTCACGAAGGGGACGGAGCGTTCCCATGCCGCCAGACAGGACGCCGGCCGCCCCCGTCGCGCAGTTCGTCCCATGGATCAGCCTAGCGTACACGATCCCGAAGCCGAGGCGCTCCTGCGGCGCTTCCTGTCCGAGGTGCACAGCTACCGCCAGATCGGCAATGCGGCGCTCAGGGATCTGGAGAACCGTCTGATGGCCATGTCGAGACGGCCGCAAACGCAGCCCGAGCCGCCGGAGGTGGAGGAGGAGGAGGATTATTTCGCGCCGCCGCCTTCGGCCAGAATGCCTCCCCAGCAGTCTGCGCGTCAGTACGCGCGCCCCGCCGAAGACCCGCGGACGCTCGAAGAACGCCTGGGCGAGTTGTCCACCTATCTTCATGCCGGGCTGGGGGGGAGCGGAGAACTCCCCCTGCCGCCGCGATGGCGTGAGGCGCCGACGGCCGCCAATGCCGCCGTCAACGTCAGAACCTCGGCGGCGCCCCGCCAGCCGCAACCCGCGCCCCGCCAACCGCAACCCAAGCCCGCGCCCACGGCTCCCGTACTCGACCGCGCGTGGTTCGAGGAGCGGTTCGCGGCCATGCGCGCGTCCATCGACGAGATGGCGATACCCGTTCAGCGCCTGGAGTCGCTGGAGGCGCAGTTCCATCAGCTCATGGAGCGGCTGGATGCGCGCGAGGCTGCTCCCGGCCGCGGCATGATGGGGCCTGTCGAGGACGGCCTGAAGCGGCTTGCCGCCTATCTTGAGGATTCCAGGCAATGGAACACCGCGCATGACAAGCGCGTGCGCGGCGTGGAGCAGCGCCTCGATCATTTGAGCGGCCTCGTTGCGCAGTCGCATGCCGCCATCGCCGCGACGGCCAAGGGCCTGGAGATCGTCGCCAGGGGCACGGGACCGAAGCTCGCGCAGGCGACCGCCGATCTGGTCACGAAACGCGTCGAGGAGAAGATCGTCCAACTCAATCCTGGCCGTCCGGCGGAAGAGCTGAGGCAGGAGGTGAGCGCGCTGTCGATGCATGCGCGGCAATCCGCGCGCAGTGTGGACGAGAAACTGAAGCAGCTCCAGACCTCCCTCGACGATGGCCTGATGCGCCGCGACGAGGAGGAGCTGCGTCCCGCCGAGCGTCCGAAGCCGAAGCCGCCGACCACCGAGAGCATCGAGAAATACCTCGCGGCCAATACCTACGAGGAAAACGGAAACGAGGAATACGACCGCGAACTGATTGCCGCCGCCCAGCGCGCGGCGCGCCTCGCCGAGGCACCGCACCCGGAACCCGGCCCGGCGGAGACCCCGCGCTACCAGATTCCCTTTGGCGAGTTCCTGCCCGAGGAGGAGCGCCGCAACTCTCATCTCGGGCTGATCGCAGCGGCCATCATCCTGCTGCTGGCCAGCGCAGCGATGCTCTACCTCAATTTGCGCGATAAGGAGGTGTTCGGCCTCCACCGCACCGGCGCCGCCATGTCCGGGATCGCCAAAACGGGCGGCGAACTGGTCCGCGCGAAACAACCGGCATCGTACAGGCAGGTTGCAGACGATGGCGCGGGCGCGGCGCCGCCCTCAGGCGTGGTGCTTTCCGATGACGAGGCCGTGCAGATGCCACGGACGACAGCGGCGGCGCCGAAGGGAGGCAGCGGCGCAGCCAGCCTGATTTCCACCGAAACCCTCAGCGGCGCCGGAACCGCCGGGGGCCGCACTTTCGGGGCAGCGGACGAATTGGAGAAGAGCGCCAGCGTCCGCGAAGCCGCCGTCAAGGGCGACCGCGAGGCCCAGTTTTCCGTCGGGCAGAGCTATCTGAGCGGCGGCGACGGCGCTTCACAGAACCTTGATCCCAGAGAGCGCGTCACGAAAGCCGCGCGCTGGTTCCGCCGCGCCGCCGAGGCAGGGCATGCAGCATCGCAATACCGGCTTGCAACGCTCTACGAGCTGGGCCGCGGCGCGCCGAAAGACCTGGCGGAGGCGGAAGAATGGTACCGTCGCGCCGCCGCGCAGGGCCATGTGAAAGCAATGCACAATCTGGCGGTGCTCGCGGTGCCGGGGCGGGGCAAGCAGGCCAACTATCTGACCGCCGTGAAGTGGTTCAGCAGAGCCGCCGCTTTCGGTCTTCCCGACAGCCAGTACAACCTTGCCGTCCTCTACGAGCGCGGTCTCGGCGCGCCGCGTGATCTGGTCAAAGCCTATCAGTGGTACGCACTGGCGGTCCGCAGCGGCGATAACAGCGCCGCGGGCAGGCGCGATGCCGTGGCGCGGCATCTGACCGCCGAGGAGCGCAGGAGGGCCGATGCGGCGGTTGCGCGCTGGTCGCCGCGGACTGCCGACGCCGCGGTGAACCGCGACGCGCCGGAGCCGCCCGCAACCCCCGAGCCGGTCAGAGAAGCCGCCGCCAAATCCGAACATCCGCGCGCCCAGGTCATGAAGACGGCGTGGAAGGCCGGGATTGCCGCTCATGATTCGCTCGTAGCGCAGGTGCAGCGTCATCTCAAACGCCTCGGCTTCGAACCGGGGCCGGTGGATGGCATTCACGGCCGCCGCACGGCCGCAGCCATCCGCGCTTTCGAGGCGCGTCACGGGATCGCACAGGAAGGAAAGGCGACCCGGGACCTGCTGAACAGGCTTGCATCCGCGCAAAGCTGAGCGCGGCGGCGCGCGGTTGGAACGGCCGCGGGCCCGCCCTGGCCATTTCGCCTGCCTTGATCGGGCAGGGTGGCGGCGGCGCCGGACAGCGCCTATATGTCCCGGCAGACCGCCACAAAAAGGCTAACGAAAACATGGCCGACGCCATCCAGATCACGCGCGAGCTGATCCGTTTCGATACCGTCAACCCGCCCGGCAACGAGCGCGCCTGCAACGAATATATCGGCGGCCTGCTTGAGGATGCGGGCTTTTCCGTCGCCTCCTACCCGATGGGCGAGAACCGCACCAACATCGTCGCGCGTCTCGGCGGCGCCCCAGGGACGAAGCCGCTATGCTTTTCCGGCCACATCGACGTCGTGCCGCTCGGCGCTGCGCCATGGAGCCGGGCGCCGTTCGGGAGCGACATCGCGGATGGCCGCATCTATGGGCGCGGCGCCAGCGACATGAAGTCGGGCGTTGCGGCGTTCGTCGCGGCGGCCATCGAACTGGCGCCGCATCTCGGCGGCACGCCGGGGCTGGTGCTGGTCATCTCGGCGGACGAAGAGCGCGGCTGCGGCGGCGTCAACTACCTTGCCGGACTGGACGGCGCGCTGGGCGAGGCGGGCGCCATGATCGTTGCCGAGCCGACCGCCAACCGTCCGCTCACCGGTCACAAGGGCGTCATGCACGTCGAGGCCGTCGCCGCAGGCGTGACTGCTCACGCCTCCATGCCCGAGCGGGGCGAAAACGCCGTCTACAAGGCGGCGCGCGTCGTGGCGCGTCTGGCGGAACGCGGCAGGCTGCATGACGGCCGCGCGCTGCCCGGCGGCGAACCGGTGTTCAATGTCGGCTGGTTCCGCGGCGGCATGAACATCAACTCGGTGCCGGACGAGGCCAGGTTCGGGCTGGATATCCGAACCGTGGCGGGTTTCGGTGCGGCGGAGGTCATGGCGGCGCTGGAGGAGATCGGAGGCGGCGAGGTGGTCTTCACGCGCATCACGTTGGGAGAGCCAGACTGGATCGATCCTGCGCAGCCGGTGTGGACCGACCCGCGCGATCCGTGGGTGGAAAGCGTCTTCGAACTGATCGCCGGCGTCACGGGCGTGCGCCACGAACCCGCGATTGCGCCCTATTTCACCGACGCGGGCGCGCTTTCGCAGGCTTTCAGCCGCCCGCCGACGCTCATTCTCGGTCCCG
>JBNKDX010000147.1:0-5988 GCA_050288485.1 Rhodomicrobiaceae bacterium
GCCGCCGGGCCGGTTTTCTCCAGCAACGTGAGGGAAGGCAAGCCGCCCGAACAGGCGGGCAAGGCCCCCTCGCCAGCCGTCCGCGCTCAGCAGATCGCCGCGGACAAAATGGACGAGCGCGGTGCGCGTCCGGTGATGACTACCGCCACGGAGCCGGACGGACCGCCGCCAGCTCCCGCCGCCGATGCCCGCGAGACATCGCGCGATCCTGCCATCATGGCCATGGGCCGCGTATCCGCCGTCCGCCAGGAAGTCCATTTTGCACCGGTGATGATGCCGCAATCCCCGGCACAACAGATTGCCGGACGGATCGCCACCGAACTGGCAGCCGATCCGCCCCCCACCGCAGCGCGGAGCGGTGGCGCCGATGAAACGCAGCCCCCGCCCGTGAAAATCCTCCATATCCAGCTCGACCCGCCCGAACTCGGGCCGCTCACCATCCGCATGGCGATGCGCAACGGCGTGCTCGACCTCCATATGGTGGCCGGAAGCGCCGAGACCACCCGCATTATCGACCGCGACCGCGAGGCGATCTCCGGCGTTCTGCGCGTTGCGGGCTATTCGGTGGATGGCGTCACCGTGCAAACCGCCATCACCGTCCGGCCGGACGCTTCCTCCTCCTTCGGCGGCCCCGGCGCGGGTGCGCAGCAACAGGGGCAGACCGCGTCAGGCTGGCAACAGCCCGGCGGGCAAAATCCCGGCCAGCCCTGGCAGGATGGCCGCGGCGGCAACGAAGCTTTTGCGGGAACCGGCGATGAGACACGCGAGGACGGCGGCGCGCGGCGCACTGGCGGCGCTCTTTATCTTTAGCGGCGGCGCCGCTGCGGCGGCGGGCAAGCTGTGCGAGAAGGAGATGGCGCGCGCGGCCAGCAGGCACGGCGTGCCGCTCGGCATGCTCTACGCGGTCGGCCTCGCCGAAACCGGCCGCGCCGGATCGCTGCAGCCTTACGCGCTGAATATCGAGGGCGAACCCGCCTACGCCGCAAACATCGAGGAGGCGCTTCGCCATTTCGAGGCCGCCAGGGCCGCAGGGGCGAAACTCATCGACCTTGGCTGCATGCAGATCAATCACCATTTCCACGGCCGGAACTTTGGATCGGTGAAGGAGATGCTCGATCCGGCGAAGAACGTCGACTACGCGGCGCGGTTCCTCAAAACCCTGCGCGCCCGCGAGGGCAACTGGACGCTGGCGGTCGCGCGCTACAATGCCGGGCCGGACAACAACCCGGCGCAGAAGAAATATGTCTGCCGGGTGATCACGAACATGGTGGCGACGGGCTTCGGCGAATGGACCTCCGACGCGCGGAGCTTCTGCGATCAGTGATTTCCCGTCCCCGCCGGGCGGGGCCGCGCTCAGGCGCGGATCAGCGGCCGCAGATTCTTCTGCATTTCGAGCAGATCGGGAAGGAAGCGCGTGACCATGTCGGCGGCGGGCACCCGGCTAGCCAGGCTCATGATGTTCGCCGACGCCACCGTGTGACCGGCCGCGTTGAACAGCGGCACGCTGAGCGACACCACGCCCACCGTCTGTTCCTGATCCGCAACGCAATATCCGGCCTCGCGCGTCTCGTCGAGAATGGCGGCGAGGTCCTCGATGGCCGTCTGCGTGAAGGGCGTGATGCGCCGCCGCTCGGCCGCGCCGAGACGCTGCAGGGCTTCGGCCGGGTCGAGCGCCGCGAGCAGGACGCGCCCCATCGACGTGCAGTAGGCCGGAAAGCGCGTACCCACACCGACGCCGCCCGCGATCACGCGCCTCGTCGCAGCGTAGGCGATGTGAACGATTTCGTCGCCGTCGAGAATGGTGACGGAGCAACTCTCGTCCACGCGCTCGTTCAGATGTTCGAGGAAGGGCTGAAAGAGCTGCGCGAGCGGCGTGGACAGAAGGTAGGCGTAGCCCAGGCGCAGCACGCGAGGCGTCAGCGAGAACATCTTGCCGTCGTAGTTCGCGTAGCCGAGCTTGTGCAACGTCAGCAGGCAGCGGCGCGCCGCGGCGCGTGACAAGCCTGTCATCATGGCTACGTCGGCGCTCGTCAATCGCTCGTGCTCGTCGTCGAAGCATTCGATGACGGCGAGGCCTTTTCGCAGTCCGGCAATGAAATCGCGGTCGGTATCCTCGCGGACCGATCCCTTCATCATCGTTTCCACCCTAGTCGCCCATGCCTTCTATTTTTGTGTGCATGTGCGTCCATCGTAGCGCGAAAAAGTGCCGGCGCAAAACAGTAATGTTAGATAATAGTTATATTCGCTATCTATATGCCGCAATCCGTTTCGTTGCGGTGGGAAATGGCCCAAGGAGCGGGCGGGGCAGCGTCACCCAACTGGCGTTGGTCCCCCCGGCGCGGCCGGCTTCACTACCGTCGAGGGCATAGCCTCATGCGGTTGTATGGACAAGGCAGGGTTATGGAAATGGTTATCGCGCGAAGGCCTGAGTGCGCCGGGCCTTCCGGCCGCCGACATTTGTCACTGCAGGTTCAGCCGGAGGGCGGCGGCGGTGGCCAGCGGCGCGAGGACGGCTGAGGCCAGCGTCAGCGCGCATAGGATCGTAAAAGGCGCCGAGAACGACCCCGGCCCGACCACCACGGCGTTGACCGCCGAGACGCCGAAAATCAGGATCGGGATGTAGAACGGCAGGATCAGGAGCGGCGCCAGGAGCCCGCCCCGGCGCAGGCTGAGCGTCAGGGCCGCTCCGATCCCGGCGAGGAAACTCACGGCGGGGGTTCCGGCAACCAGCGTGCCGGCGAGCGGCAGGAAGGCGCGGTCGTCGAGCTGCAGCATCATGCCCAGCACCGGCGTGATGACGAGAAGCGGCACGCCCACCGTCAGCCAGTGCGCCAGCGCTTTCGCCAGCGCCACCATTTCGAGAGGCAGCGGGCCGAGCGCGATGATCTCCAGCGAGCCGTCCTCATAATCTTCGTGGAACATACGGTCGGCCGACAGGAGCGACGACAGGAGGAGGCCGATCCACAAGATGCCCGGCGCGATGCGGCTCAGCAGGTTCTGGTCCGGCCCGAGGCCCAGCGGAACCGCGACGATGACGATGAGGTAGAAGCCGAGCGTCGTCGTCAGCGCGCCACCCTGGCGGCGGGCCAGCGACAGGTCGCGCAGGACGAGCGAGCGGAACGCGGTCATGACGCCTCCACCAGCGTAGCCGCCTTGTGCTCGCCGAGATTCAAGGTCTTGGCCGTGCCCCAGCCGAGCGGCGTGTGGGTTGCAGAAATTGCAATGCCGCCATGCTCCAGATGCCGCGCGACCATGCCTGCCAGGATTTTGTGCGACGCCTCGTCCAGCGAAACGGCGGGCTCGTCCAGGAGCCACACCGGGCGGCTGGCGCACAAGAGCCGTGCAAGGCCGACCCGCCGTTTCTGTCCGGCGGAGAGGTAGGCGGCGGGGACATCCGTCAACGCGGCCAGCCCGAGCGTTTCCGCAGCGGTCGCGGCATCCTCGCGGCTGCCGCCCAGGAAATCGGCAAAAAACTCAAGGTTTTCAATGATCGTCAAGCCGGGCTTGATGCCATTGAGGTGGCCGACATAGTGGCTCTGCTCGCCCAGCGTCTTCTCCTCGTCCCCACCTTCGAGCGTCACGGTTCCGGCGGCCGCGTTCAGGAAACCGGCCAGCGTTCGCAGAAGCGTGGTCTTGCCGACGCCGTTCGGTCCGGTGAGCGTCAGCGCCTCGCCAGCTTCAGTTACGAAACTCAGCTGATGAAAAATTATGCGTACCCCCCGCGCCGTGGCGAGGCCGTCAACCTTCAGTCTTATGGCGGGATACGCTTTCATGTGACAAACCGAGTGAACATATTTCCTGACCAGGGCGGGCAACTATATAAGCAGTGCAACATCGACGATGTCAGACGCACTTTAATGCCTGTTCGACGACCCGGAGGCCCCCGTGAGCGCTCAAAAGACCATCGACAGTTTCCATTGCCGCCGCACCCTGGACGTTGACGGAAGACAATACGAATATTTCAGCCTGCCGGAAGCAGAAAAGAACGGCCTCGCCGGGATTTCGCGGCTTCCATTCTCGTTGAAGGCGCTTCTGGAAAATCTTCTGCGCTTCGAGGACGGCCAGACGGTCAAGGCGAACGATATCCGCGCGATGGCCGCGTGGCTGGAGGCGAAGACGTCGGATCGCGAGATCGCCTACCGCCCGGCGCGCGTGCTGATGCAGGATTTCACAGGCGTGCCCGCCGTCGTCGATCTGGCGGCGATGCGCGACGCCATGGTGGCGCTCGGCGGCGATGCGGCGAAGATCAATCCGCTGGTTCCGGTCGATCTCGTCATCGACCATTCCGTGATGGTGGATGAATTCGGCACGCCCACGGCGTTCCAGGCCAACGTCGCGCGCGAATATGAGCGCAACCGCGAGCGCTATGAATTCCTCCGCTGGGGAGCGGGCGCGTTCGACAATTTCCGCGTCGTACCGCCGGGGACGGGCATCTGCCATCAGGTCAACCTCGAATATCTGGCGCAGACGGTGTGGACGAAGACCGTCGAAACCGGCAACGGCGAAACCCTGCAGGCATTCCCCGACACGGTGGTCGGCACGGACAGCCACACCACCATGATCAACGGTCTGGCTGTTCTCGGCTGGGGCGTGGGCGGCATCGAAGCCGAGGCGGCGATGCTTGGCCAGCCGGTGTCCATGGTCATCCCCGAGGTGGTCGGCTTCCGCCTGACGGGCAAGCTCCGCGAGGGCGTCACCGCCACCGACCTCGTGCTTACCGTCACGCAGATGCTGCGCAAGAAAGGCGTGGTGAACAAGTTCGTCGAGTTCTTCGGGCCGGGGCTGTCGGGTTTGGCGCTGGAGGACAAGGCGACGATCGCCAACATGGCGCCGGAATATGGTGCGACCTGCGGCTTTTTCCCCGTCGATGAGGACACGGTTGCGTTCCTCACAGCCACGGGCCGCGATCCGCACCGTGTCGCGCTGGTGGCGGCCTACGCCAGGGCGCAGGGCATGTGGCGCGAGGCCGCGACGCCCGAGCCGGTTTTCACCGATACGCTGGAGTTGAACCTGGACAACGTTGTGCCGAGCCTCGCAGGACCGCGCCGTCCGCAGGACCGCGTGCCGCTGGCCGATGCATCTGGCGGTTTTGCTGCCGCGCTGCCGGAAATCCGCCCGGCTGCGCCTGCGGAGAAATCGGCGCCGGTTGAGCACGCCTCTTACCAGATCGCAGACGGCCACGTCGTCATCGCGGCGATCACGTCATGCACCAACACGTCCAATCCGAGCGTGCTGGTGGCGGCGGGGCTGGTTGCGCGCAACGCGCGCGCGCGCGGGCTGGCGGTCAAGCCGTGGGTGAAGACCTCGCTCGCGCCGGGCAGTCAGGTTGTGACCGACTATCTCACCAAATCCGGCCTGCAAGGCGATCTTGATGCGCTGGGCTTCAATCTCGTCGGCTATGGCTGTACGACCTGCATCGGTAATTCCGGGCCGCTGCCGGAGCCGATTTCGAAAGCAATCAACGCCAACGACATCGTCGCCTGCTCGGTGCTGTCGGGGAACCGCAATTTCGAGGGCCGCGTGAACCCCGATGTCCGCGCCAATTATCTCGCCTCGCCGCCCCTGGTCGTCGCTTACGCCATCGCGGGTACGCTGAAGGCCGATCTGGTCAATGAGCCGCTCGGCACGGGGGCGGATGGCAAGCCCGTCTATCTCAAGGACATCTGGCCGTCCTCGCAGGAGGTCGCGGACATTATCCGCGCCACGATCACGCTGGAGATGTTCAAGGCGCGCTATGCGGACGTCTTCAAGGGCGATGAGCGGTGGCAGGCGATGGGCACGGGCGCATCTGGGCTGAACTATGAGTGGAATGGCGCGTCCACCTATGTGCAGAACCCGTCCTATTTCGCCGGACCGACGCGCGAGCCTGAGCCCGTCGCCGATATCGTCAATGCGCGCGTGCTCTGCCTGTTCCTAGACTCGATCACAACCGACCACATCAGCCCGGCCGGGTCGATCGCCAAGACCAGCCCCGCCGGGACATACCTC
>JBNKDX010000148.1:0-5973 GCA_050288485.1 Rhodomicrobiaceae bacterium
CCGAAACCGCTTCGGCCGATGACGCTGCCGCCGCTGAGGCTGTGGCCGAGCCCGCCGCAGAAAGCGCCGCCGATGCAGAGGCCGAGACCGGCGCCGGCGTTGAGGCTGCGACGGCCACGTCTGCTCCCGCGCCCGCCGAGGGGGACAGCGCCACCGCCGCCGAGCCGGAATTCGAGGAAATCTGGCGGCCGCGCCGCCGCGTGCAGGCCGACGAACGCCGCCAGCAGGGGCAGCGCAGGCCGGAGGATCGAGCCCGCGACCGGCGCAGCCAGCCGTCCGGAACGCAGGAAGCAGGCGCAGCGCAGGACGCCCGTCAGCAGGATGCTCAGCGCGATCGCCGGCGCGAAGACCGCCGCGAACCAGGCAGGGAGGGGCGAGGCCGCGATGGCGGGCGGGGCCGTCCCCGTCCCGATCGTGGCGCAAAACCCGTCGTCGTCACGTCCCGTCCGCCGAAAGGCAAGTCAGACAACGCGGATTCACCTTTCGCCGCGCTCCTGCAGTTGAAGGAGCGCATGGAACGAGGCGCCACGGATCAAGCCTGACACATGGCGACGCCCGGAGCCGGTACGGAAACGCAGCGTCTCGACAAGTGGCTTTGGCATGCGCGCGTGGTCAAGACGAGGTCGATCGCCGCCGCGCTGGTTCAGGCGGGAAAAGTGCGCGTCAACCGCGCCAAGGTGCTCAAGGCCAGCCACATGGTGAAACTGGGCGACGTCATTACCGTGGCCGCTGGGGGGCGCGTTCGCGTGCTGCGCGTGACCGGATTCGCCGAGCGGCGCGGTCCGGCCGCCAAGGCGCAGGAACTCTATGGCGATCTTACCCCCCCGACGGCGCGGCGGACGACCTGCCCTCGCCATAAAACACCCGCTGCGACAAGCGAGACCACGATGCGCGAGGAAGACATACTGGCCCTCATCGCTTCCGACACCTGGATGATGAGCGTCGTCGATGCGGCGGCGCGGCTGGATCTGCCGCAATGGATGATCGGTTCGGGGTTCGTGCGCAACAAGGTCTGGGACCACCTGCACGACGTGACCCGGCCCGGCGTGGAGACGGCCGACATCGATCTCATCTATTTCGACCCCGCCAATACGCGCGAAGAGACTGAGAAAGCCTGTGACGCCGGCTGCATGCCGTGCTGGATGTAAACTGGGAGACGAAGAATCAGGCGCGCATGCATACCGTCGATGGTCGCCCGCCATACGCGTCCGCTGAGGACGCCCTGTCGCAGTGGGTCGAGACCGCGACCTGCGTCGCCGTCACGCGGTTTGATGGCGCGCTTCGCCTGATCGCTCCGCACGGCATCGGCGACCTCGTGAACCTGATCGTCCGCCCGGCCCCGGCGCACGCGCACCGGCCGGAGGCGATGCTGGCTCGTGTCGGTGCGAAACAATGGCTTGCCAAATGGCCCCGCCTGCGGATCGTCATGCCGGGAAGCGAAACGGCGGCGTCAAAACCCGCCCCTGAATGAGCCGGGGATGTTGAAGTTGAACAGATCGGTCATGGCTCTCGCGCTCGAAGAGGCGGCAGCCGCCGCCAGCCGCGGCGAGGTGCCCGTCGGCGCGGTGCTGACCGGTCCCGGCAGCGAGGTCATCGCCCGCGATGGCAACCGGACGCTGGAACTCCGCGATCCGACCGCCCATGCCGAAATGCTGGTCATCCGTGCGGGTGCGGCAAAACTCGGCAGCGAACGGCTCATCGGCTGCAATCTTTATGTGACGCTGGAGCCCTGCGCGATGTGTGCGGCGGCGATTTCCTTCGCGCGCATCGCCCGCCTGTATTTCGGGGCGGCGGACGAAAAAGGGGGCGCAGTCGAGCACGGCGTACTCTTTTTTGCGCGGCCCACCTGTCACCATGCGCCGGAGGTTTATGGCGGCATCGGCGCCCGCGAAGCGGCGGCGCTTCTACACGAGTTTTTCCGCACCCTAAGGTAATGGAAGGACCACCTACCAGCACACGCGGTATTCGTCGCGCCCGGAGCAGGTCTTTCCACCTTCCCTGGTAATGGCTGCGCCGGACACCGGCCGTTTCTTCGTTCTCACCTTCTTGGCGGCGCTCTTTTTAGGCTTCTTTACGTTGTTCTTATTGGGCGCGTTCTTATCCGAAGCGGAGAGGCTGCCGGTGGAGCCGCCGTCTTTCTTTTTCTCCGCGGGGGCTTTCTTGACGGCCTTCTTCTCGCTCGCCTTTGCCGCGCCGGTGGTCTTCTCACCGGACGCACGCGTGGACGCCGTGGTCTCTTTCTTGGCGGGCTTCTTCACGTCCTTGCCAGCTGCCCCGTCCGCAGTCTTGGCGGCCTGGCCCTGACCGGCTGCCGGTGCGGATGTGGTGGTGGTGGTGGCCTTTTTCGGCGCGGACGCGGTTTCGGCGGCGGTCTCCTTCTTCGCGTTCGAGGGCGCGGCGTCAGCCGCCTTCGGCTCCGCAGCGGGCTTCACGCCCCCAGCCGCGGCGGTGGCTGGCTTTTCTTGCCCGGGCGCGGCAGTCTCCGGCTTGACGCCTTCGGACGCTGCAGCGGCTTTGTCCCCGGACGGTTTTGCGGCCGAAACGGCCTTAGCGCCCGCCGTCCCGGAATCGCTTGCCGCGGCGTCTGGCTTCGGCGCCTCCGTCTGTGCAAGGGCGGGCATGGCGAAAAGGACCAGTCCCACAATAAGCGCAGCACCGTGTTTCATGGCTTCTGTCTCCGTTGTGGTTGAGACGCCGCCGCCAGCTCAGCCGCTGAGGCGCGCCATCGTGCTCTCAGAAATCTCGAAATTCGCGTACACATTCTGGACATCGTCGGAATCCTCCAGCACGTCCAGCATCTTCAGGAGTTTTTCCGCCTTTTCATCGTCGACATCCACGGTATTCTTCGGACGCCACATGATGCGCGCCGCCGCGGGCTCGCCGAATTTGGCCTCAAGCACGCGGCTCACCTCGTGCAGGGCGTCCATCGCGCAATAGAGGCGGTGGCCGTCTTCATCCGACTGGCAGTCGTCCGCGCCCGCTTCCAGGGCCGCCTCCAGCATGCCATCGGCGCTGGCCGCCCCGGCCGGGTACTCGATCTCGCCGACGCGATCGAACATGAACGACACCGCGCCCGTTTCGCCGAGATTGCCGCCATATTTGGTGAAGGTGGAGCGTACATCGCTGGCGGTGCGGTTGCGGTTGTCGGTCAGCGCCTCGACGATGACGCCGACACCGCCCGGCGCGAAGCCCTCATAGCGCACCTCCTGGTATTCCTCGCCGCCCGCCTCCTGGCTCTTCTTGATGGCGCGCTCGATATTATCCTTCGGCATGTTCTGCGCACGGGCGGCCAGCACGGCGGCGCGCAAACGCGGGTTCATGGCCGGATCGGGCGTGCCGCATTTGGCTGCGACGGTGATTTCCTTCGAAAGCTTGGAAAACATTTTCGAGCGCTTCTTATCCTGCGCGCCCTTCCGGTGCATGATGTTCTTGAATTTGGAATGCCCTGCCATGAGTGGTCCATCGCGTGATGTGATAAGGAGAAGGGGGAGCGAAGCCTGCCGCCCTTCGCGTGATGTTTTCGAGGATGGAGGGAGTTATAGGCGGGGCGGCTGTGGAAATCCAGCCCGTGCGGTGTGGCAGGCGCGCGCGTGCCATACGGAAACGCCACGGCCAGCATGGGAAGCTGCGGGAAGCCATATCTCGCATTGTCTGCGGTGGGCGCAGCGGCTAATCGTGTCGGAAGACAGAAGATGCGGTTCGATGAGTTTATGAGAAACGTCCATCAGCTCTTGCGGCGGCATACGCACGTACCAATCGGATCAGATGATATCTCGTTAAAAGACGGGGCCATGATCGTTGGCGGTTCGGCGTTTCGTGCGAACAATATTTCGTCCATATCCCTGGAGGGACCGCCAGTCGTTCCTTTGCTTATCTTGATCGGTGCCGGGGTTGCGGCAATTTTCTTCGAACTTTATGCAATCGCCGCACTGCCAATAGGTATTTTGCTTGTCCTGTATTTGAGAAGAATGCGGGCAGACTATCGCCTCGTTATCAATACGGATACGGCGACGGCCTTCGTGATTGCAGATCCCAGCCGGTCTCTCCTGCTTTCGATAAAGCAGGCAATCGAGGAAGAAATGCACCGGCCGGCGAATCGGGACGCCTTCGAAGACGACCGGCAAGACCGGGTGAACAGGCCATTTGAACCGCCTGGAGCAGCGCCGCGTCCTCCAGGAGAGAGATGACGGCAGCTGTCGGCGGCGCGCCTGCCAGACCTGCAGAACCGCCCGCCGCCGCGCGAAAAACGCTTGCTCTCAATGTATTCTATAGTTAGCATATTCTGAATAACGAATATTATGAAAATGGCGGGTCGAGACGTTCGTATCCTGATAGCGCCACATCCAAGGAGGATATTCATGCATTACATGCGATCCATGACCGCTGCTGTCGCCATCGCCCTCGGCGCTGCCGCTCTGCAGCCTGCAGCGGCCGCCGAACTCAAGGACATGGTCGGCAAGTGGCAATGGACCGACTACACCGTCGAAGTGAAGGAATGCACGTCCAACCCATCGGGCTCAGGGCTGTGCGGAACCGTCACCGCCGGCCCGAAGAACGTCGGCATGGAAATGATCCGGTCGAAGCTTGAGCAGAAGGGCGACGCGTTCGTCGGCCAGATCGCCCACCCGGCCACCGGCGACATCTACAACACCAAGATGACGCTTAAGGACGCCGACACCTGGGGCATGGACGGCTGCACAGCCGCAAATGTCTGCGCGACAGGCGACTTCAAACGGATAAAATAAGCAGGTTTAGTCATCGGAGCAGCGTGGCGCATCGCTATGCCTCATGGCGATGCGTCCGTCGTCTGTTGCCTGATGCCGGGCGATGGGGAGCGCCGCTGCGCGCCGCAGATTGGGGAGAACATTTCGTGCGTCAGTTTATGTTGGACATGATGGCGGCGATGATGCCGTTCATGATGTCGCTCGTATGGATTGGGGCCGCGCTCGTCGTGGCAGGGGCGCTGGCCGCGTTCGTCAGCCTCGTCAGCGGCAGCGCGGGCATAGGCCGCGTTGCATCGCTGGCGGGCGCGCTGCTCGTAATCCTCGGCGTCTTCTTTCTGCTCTGCCAGGCGGCTGGCATGCTGCTCGGCGCCACGCCAGCCATCAATTTCGGCGACTCGACGAAATATGAGTTCGATCTGAAGCCTTTCTGGACAATTGGCCTCGCCTTCCTGATCCCGGGCGCTCTGATCTGCCGGGCAGGCGGGTGGCGCGGTTGAAGGCGAAGAAGGGGCCGCCCGGAGGCAGCCCCGGATATTTATCGTGGATCGGCGCTAGCACTTATGGCGCTAGCATTTATCTCGTCGGCTTCGGCGTAGCGTCGGCGCTGACCGGCAGGATCGGATATTCGACCTGCGGCTGACGCCCGGTGAGCGTCTTCAGGAACGCGGTGATGGCGTCGATCTCGGTGTCGTTCAGTTTCTGTCCGAGCTGGCTCGCGCCCATGATGGCGACCGCCTCTCGCAGGCTCCACACCTTGCCCGAATGGAAATAGGGCGCCGTCAACTCGATGTTGCGCAGCGGCCCGGCGCGGAACACATAGTTGTCGTCCGCGCTCTTGGTGACGGCGAAGCGGCCCTTGTCCCCCTTCGGGAGGATCGCAGCGCCGGGCTGTTCGACGACGCCGAAGGGATGATAGCTCTCCCCGCCGACATTCACGCCTTTGTGGCAAGCCACGCAACCCTTCTCCATGAACAGGCTCAGGCCCTTCATTTCGGTTTCGTTTAGCGCCGCGGCGTCGCCTTCCAGGAAAGCGTCGAAGCGCGAGGCGGGCGTAATCAGCGTCGCCTCGAATGCTTCGATGGCCTTGGCCATGTTGTCGAAGGTGACCGGCTGAGCGACGCCTGGGAACGCCTTCCTGAACGCCTCGACATAGGCGGGGATGCTCTTCAGCGTCGCTTCGACGGCGGCGGGCGTGTTGTTCATCTCGACGCCAGCCTGCACCGGCCCCTTCGCCTGCGCTTTCAGGTCT
>JBNKDX010000149.1:0-5846 GCA_050288485.1 Rhodomicrobiaceae bacterium
CCAGCTCGGCATGGAGCCCTCCGTCACCCAGCTTTACGGCGGCTACGTCATCCTCGCCCGCCTGACGCGCCCGGCCGCCTGAAGGGACGGGCGGCCCATCAGGCTGTCTGCGGCTCCCAGAGATGTCGTTGGTGAAGACCCCGAGGCGCTTGGGTAACTTCGCCGCCGCCGCTACCCCGGTGCAGTGACTGGGCGTCGTCTTCGCTCAATTCGCCCAACCGTAAGCACGGCGGCGCAGAAATGATGAAACCGACACGGACGGGGCCGCGCCGGTTCCCGGCCGCGTGAAAACGCCGAGTCGGATAGATCCTCATCGCGATTCGCCGCGAGGGATACAAGCTGAAGCGCTTCATTGAGGGCTTGGACCGCGGGCGGCAGGCTCTCCTGCCGGAATGCCTGGACGATTGGGTGGCCGAAGACAGCCCCGTCCGCGTCGTCGATGCGTTTGTTGACGCGCTTGATCTTCGCGCATGAGGTTGCGAATGTGGGCCATGTCGGCTGAAATGGCGCTGCATGTGCTCGCTTACAATGTCACGCAGGCTCTGCCGCCGCTTTTTCCGACCAGGATACGCGTAAAACCGGCCTCCAACACAGTCGCCAGCTCTTTGCGCTGCGCATCGTTCAGCTTTGGCGTCTGCCCCGGCGCCCCCGGCGTTGAAGCGCAAAACCCAATCGCGCACGGTTTGTGCATTGGCGGCGTCGATGGCGGCGCTTGGAAGACGATACCCGGACCCCGCATGGAATCCGGGCGCGTCGTATCGTCAGCGCGCTACCACTGCTTATAGGGCAGGAACTTGCCGCTCATCGTGATCTTGACCCGGTCGCCCTTGGGATCCTCGATCTTGTCGACGTACAGGTCGAAATCGATTGCGCTCATGATGCCGTCTCCGAACTTCTCGTGGATCAACGCCTTCAACGTGTCGCCGTAAACATAGGTGATCTCGTGAAAACGATAGATGAGAGGGTCCTTGGAAACCGTTTCCGCTTCCTGGCCCTTTTTGGGCGGAAGCTGAAGAGCGATCTCGACATCCTTGGCGCAGCTGCCCAGGCCCAGAAACTCGGCAACCTTGGCCGCGGCCCCGGCGGGAAGTGTGTTCTGGCCGAGACACGCCGAGACCACGAAAACCTCCGACATGCCGACGACTTTCGCGATCTCGCTCCAACTCGTCCCCTTCGAGATTTTCGCCGCGATGATGGCTTCCGTCATTTCGAGTTTGCTGATCATGTTTGATTCTCCACTTCTGCTGATCTTGATTCTTATCTTGTCATACGCTTCGCACCACGATAACATGGCAAACGATATCGCGGCGCTAAAGCTCCAAATCGTCCGGAACGGTTATGAGCACGGCCTTGCCAGCTTCCGAACCTGCCAGTAAATGCCTGCCGTCCGGAGACCAGGACAGCGCCGTGATCCTTGCCGCTCCGCCAGCCCGTGCGACGATCGCTTCGCCCCTCGTGACGCCGCCGACCAATATCGCGCCGGTGGAATAGCCGCCGGCGACAATCGGCCGTGCAGGATGGGCCGCAACGGTGGTAACCAGCCCGTCATAGACGTACCCCATCTCGACCGGCGGCTTGCCCGCGGGCCCCGTGCCGTCGAACGACCACGCGGTGACCACATCGGCCCCCGTGCAGAACAGAAACGCGGCATCCGGCGACCAGCGCATCTCGTGCACCTTGTGCCGGTAACCGCCGAGGCGGAAGTCCTGCATGGTCACGAGATCCCAGATATGCAGTTCGCGATCTTGCGTCGCAGTCACGACGAAACGCCCGTCGGGCGACCAGGTGACGTCCGTCTGCGACCCCTTCCATTCAAGCGTCAGATCTGTGGAGCTGGTGGCCACGGATATGAGCGAGACGCCGTTCAGATGCGAAACGGCGAGCCTTTTGCCGTCCGGCGCGAAGGAGAGCCCGGAGATCGTGCTTGGAAAGCCGTCCGCGTCCGACAGCTTCGCGCCGTTGCCGTCGCAGATGACGATCCGGTCCCGGCAGGCGGCGGCGACGCATCCCGTTTTGAGATCGACCGCCAGCCCGTCGATCCAGCGGTCGCCCAGATCCATCAGCACCTTGGTTTCGCGCGGCGGTGCGCAACGAACCACCTTGCCGTCCTGACCGGCGCTGATGATGCCACCGGCCGTGACCTTCAGGCCCGTGACCGCCCCGCGATGCCGGAAAGCCACCGCCGGGGTGGTCTGTCCGGGGCCGTCGTCGAAACCGTCGAGTGCCAGCACTTGTACCGTGCCGTCGCCCAGGCCGAACACCGCCCAACTGCCGTCCGGGCTCATCGCGGCAGCGTTGACATTGGCAGGCAGCTGACATTCCGCCGTTGAGACCAGAGGCGAGACGATTGTCGCACCGATATCGGGCGCTTCCGCGAGGATCATGGTCATTGGATTGCGCACGCCCGGAAGGCGCCCTCCAGTTCGGCGGTATCGAGATTGCGGCCGATGAAGACCAGCCGGCTCTGGCGGTGCTCATCCGGTTTCCAGGGCATTCCCCATTCGCTGTCCATCACCATATGCACGCCTTGGAAGACGTAGCGGCGGTCATGGCCCGCAAGCGACAGGATGCCCTTGGTCCGCAGAATATCGACACCACGCTGCTGTATGAATCTGCGCATCCATGCGGAGAATTTCTCGGCGTCGAGCGGCGTATCGAGCTTCACCGATACCGAGCCGATGCTGGCGTCATGCTCGTGGTCTTCCGGCTCCTCTTCCAGAAGCGCAGGTTCGATGTCCAGCAAGCGCGACAGATCGAAGGCGCCGCGGCCGAGCACGTTTTCGAGCGCAACGCCCGTCTTCACCGTCGTATGAACCGTGGCGAACCTATTGAGACCGCGGATTCTCGCTTTGACCACTTCGACCGTCGCCGCGTCCACGAGGTCGGTCTTGTTGAGCAGGATGACGTCCGCGAACGCGACCTGTTCCTCCACCTCGTGGGCTTCATCGACCTTGCCGAGGAAATGGCGGGCATCCACAACCGTGACCAGCGAGTCCAGGGCGACCCGGTCGCGCAGATCATCATCGACGAAGAAGGTCTGAACGACCGGTGCCGGATCCGCGAGGCCGGTCGTCTCGATCAGGATTCCGTCGAGCTTGTCGGAGCGTTTCAGCAGTCCCGAGATGATGCGGATGAGATCGCCGCGCACGGTGCAGCAAATACAGCCATTGTTCATCTCGAAGATCTCTTCGTCGGTGTCGAGAACGAGATCGTTGTCGATGCCCTCCTCGCCGAACTCGTTGACGACCACGGCATAGCGTTTGCCATGTTCTTCCGTGAGAATGCGGTTGAGCAGCGTGGTTTTCCCAGCCCCCAGATACCCCGTCAGCAGGGTTACAGGCACGATGCCTTTGCCCCCATTAGCATTCGGCATTTTCTTCATACCTCCATGGTTCGAGACTGAACGGTCCCATCACTCCTGCGCTGGCACCTATGTTGCCTGGGGCTGTTCCGCGGTGGCCGGAGTATCCAGCCCGAACCTGCGGGCCAGTAATCCAACGCCAGTCCCCGCTGTCAGCCAGAAGGCCGCTGAGGCCACCAGCGAGGCGGCAATAAACTCCTTCGCCAGCGCCGCCGGCACGACGCTCTCATGCACGGCGGGATGCGGCGCACCGACGGCATGCGGCAGAACCACCAGGAGGAGGCCAACGAGGCGGGTGAGCCAGGATCCGGCCAGGGTGAACATCGCCAGCCCGGCCGCCGTCGCCCCTGCGGTCGCGAGCCACCAGCTCTGCCGTGCCGACAGGTCGGCCGCGACTGTGCCGGGAAGCTCCGGCGGCAGGCCGAGCGCAGGCGCTGCGGCGATGGCAAGAAAGCCGCCCGCGCCCCAAGCGAGGCCATGCTTGAGGCCGCCAAACCTGAAGAGGGAGAACAGGCCCGCAAGCACCAGGGCTGCACCGGTTCCGAACAGCAGGTTCGCCACGAGCGTGAGACCGTGCCGCTGCCAGATCCCCTCGCCCCCGATTGCAGCCTCGACCTGCTGCTTGGCGATCTCGAAGCCTCCCGGCGGCAGCTCGCCGCCGAAATGCTCATAGACCTCCGCATCGAGGATGAGCGGAACGGACCACGAAAATTGCAGTGCACTCGTCGCGAGGCCCGCGGCAAACCCCGCCAGCAGGGCGACGCTCAATACACGGTGAAGCATCTAACTCGTCCTAGTGACAGGGCATCGAGAAGGCGTGGCGCGTGTCGTGGGTGGCGTAATGGACGCTGGCCATCGGCGCGAACCCGGTGCTGAGGAAGATGAACGATCCGAGCATGATCGCCACCGCGGACGCCGCAACCCGGCGAACTTCCGCATTGAGAATAAGAGCGGTTTTACCCTTGATGTTCTCAAGCATTTGCATGTCTCCTTGGTTTCACACTGTTTGAGGGACGGGATGGCCGGGGGCCGGCCAGAAAAACTTCGTGGTGCAGATCATCAGGAGACCTTTCTGGCGGGCATCTCTCCGGTTCCTGACGTTACCGCGCTGCTTGCGGCGCTTGGGCGGGCCACCGGTGGACGGCGCGGATCGTATTCCTTCGCCGACAGCTCCTCGCGAAACTGTTTCGAGCGGTTGACGAGAAACTCGATCAGGTGGTTGCGCATCGGGTAGTAGTTGGGATGCCTGTGCATGTCGTTGCGCGCGCGCCCCTTTGGCAGCGTGTTCTCGACGATCTCGCACACGCGCGCCTCCGGCCCGTTGGTCATCAGCACGATCTTGTCGGCGAGCAGGATCGCCTCGTCGATGTCGTGCGTGATCATGAAGACCGTCTGATTGGTCTCGGCGCAGATGCTCAGCAATTCCTCCTGGAGGGAGCCGCGTGTCAGCGCATCCAGCGCCGAGAAAGGTTCGTCCATGAGCATGATCTTGGGCTCGATGGAGAAGGCGCGCGCGATCCCGACACGCTGCTTCATGCCGCCGGAAAGCTGGGCGGGACGCAGGTCCTCCGAACCGGTGAGGTGCACCGTGTCGATGTATTTCTGGCAGTGTTTGCGGACCTTCTCCCTGTCCCAGTCCGGCCAGCGCGATTCCACGGCAAAGGCAATGTTCTTCATCGCCGTCATCCAAGGCATCAGGGCGTGGTGCTGGAAGATCACGGCCCGGTCGAGGCTCGGCCCAGTGACTTCCTTGTTATCGACGAGCACGACACCGCCGCTGGCCTTGTCGAGCCCGGCCAGGATGTTCAGAAGGGTCGTCTTCCCGCACCCCGAATGGCCGATCAGGCAAACGAACTGACCCTTTTCCACCCCGAACCAGAGGTCGCCGAAGACCTCGGCTTCGGATTTGCCGTCTGGCGCAGGGAAGCGCTTGAAGAGGCCTTCAACCTGGATGAGCGCGCGCTCGGTCATGTGGAAACTCTCCGCATCATTGCTTTCATTATTCGGAATAGGCGACCGCACGGGCGGCGTAGGCGAAGACCTGATCGAGCATCATTCCCATCATGCCGATGAAGAAGATCGCGCTAATCACGCCGGTGATCGAAAGATTGTTCCACTCGTTCCAGACGAAGTAGCCGATGCCGGTGCCGCCGACGAGCATCTCCGCTGCGACGATGACGAGCCATGCGATGCCGATGGAAATGCGCATGCCCGTGACGATGGTCGGCGCTGCCGCGGGCAGGATCACCTTCCGCGCGGTGCGCAGATTCGAGACTTCGAGCGTGCGCGCGACGTTGATCCATTCGCGCCGCACGCTGGCGACGCCGAACGCCGTGTTGATCAGCATTGGCCAGATCGAGCAGATGAAGATCACGAAGATCGACGACAGCCCCGAGTCCTGGATCGTGTAGAGGGCCAGCGGCATCCAGGCGAGCGGCGAAATCGGTTTCAGGATCTGGACATAGGGGTCCAGAGCCAGGTGGAA
>JBNKDX010000150.1:0-5822 GCA_050288485.1 Rhodomicrobiaceae bacterium
CGGCAAGCGCGAGATTGGCCTTGTGGGACATGAACGGTTCTCCTTCAATTGCCATCGAGCCGGAAGTGGCTCATGTCTGGCTTTTTCGGGAACCGTTCGATTTCCGTTACAGAGTTCACCGAAGCGTGTAACAAAGAGGGAGACCGGTCACGATGCTGTGACTGGACAAAGCTCCGCGTAACATTATGGGCCAGAGCAGCGAAACAGCAGGTGGCTCGGGTGAAGAACCGCGAGATGGAATGGGCGGAGTGGATGCGCCGGGGCCTTGGGGGCGACGAGGCGAGCTATCGCCGCCTGCTCGAAGCCCTCGCTCCTGCTCTGCGCGCAATCGTGCGCTCCGCGGCGTCGCGGTTCCGGCTGCCCGCCGCCGATATCGAGGACATCGTGCAGGAAACGCTGCTGGCGGTTCACCTGAAGCGCCAGACATGGAAGGAAACGGAACCGCTGACGCCCTGGCTGAGGGCGATAGCGCGCAACAAGCTGATCGACGTTCTGCGCAGGCGGGACCGCGGCGGCCATGTGGACGTGCCCCTCGACGGCATCGTGGAAACGCTCGCGGCGCCCGAACCGCAAGCACAGCTTTCGCCTCATGAGGCCAAACGCGTGCTCTCGGCGATCAAGGGACGGCAGCGGGACGTGGTTCGCGCCATCGCCATCGAAGGGCTGACAGCGGCCGAAACCGCAACTCGGCTTGGGGTGAGCGAGGGAGCGGTCCGCGTGGCGCTGCATCGCGGGCTGGCGGCGATTGCGGCAGCGTTCCGGACGGAAGAGTGAAGTGTCATGAAAACGGACGACCTCATTCGCGCATTGGCCACCGACGGCGCCCGCCGTCCGGTGAGCCTTGGCCGGAGCATCGCGCTGGCTCTGGCGGCTGGCGTACCGGTCTCGGCGGCTATTTTGCTGTTCGGTATCGGGGTCAGGCCGGATGTGGGCGAGGCCATCGCCACATGGCAGTTCGATTTCAAGTTCGTGGTGACGCTGACGCTGGCGGCGGCGGGCGCGGCGCTTGCGCTCAGGCTCGTCCGGCCCGGCGCGGCAACGCATACTGCGAAGGCGGCGACGCTGATTGCGCCCGCTCTCCTGGCGGCGGCGATCGTCTATGAACTGGCGACGGTCCCCGCCGAGTCATGGCTGCGGCTCGCGATCGGCGCCAACGCCATACATTGCCTGCTGCTCATCCCGCTATTATCCACGCCGGTTCTGATCGCACTGCTCTATGCGCTGAAACGCGGCGCGCCCGACGCGCCGGGACAGGCAGGACTGGCGGCGGGGCTTTTCGCGTCGGGCATCGGCGCGGCCATCTATGCGCTGCAATGTACGGACGACTCGCCGCTGTTTCTGGGCGTCTGGTACACGATCGCCATCGGGCTCGTGGCGCTGGCGGGCATGGCGGCGGGCCAGAAGATGCTGCGATGGTAGGAGGGAGGCGGGCCGCGGCAAATATGGTGCGTAGCGTCGGGCATAGCGAGCAAGCGCAGCTATTGCGCCTCAAGAATGAGTTCGAGATTGGAAACCGTTTCGCGAACAGCCTGAATACCCGTTTCGGGATCTCCGGGCGCGGTTGTCTGTGTCTGCCCGACCGCAAGAGAGACGTCTCTCAGCACCATATCCATGGGGCCGAAGGTCAAATCCTTCGTCTGACCGGCGAAGGTGGAAACCCCTTCCTGAAAAACTCTGGATGCTTCGTTGATGAGTTTTTCGATGATCGGAGCGAAGTCAGCCCCAATCAGGTCCGGCAGACCGACGCTTCCGTTCTGGCCGCATGCCGGTTTCCCCGCAAGTTCCGTCAGATGCGCGGCAAATCCCAGCGCCGCCGGTTCGCTTAACGCCGCGAGAGAGGGCGAGAACACGAACGGCTGCCCGAGGATAATCATGGGATTTCCGCTCAGCTCACCGGCCTGCAGCAGGCCGGTGAGCTCCAGCCTGAGTATTTCCTGCTCGCTGGCGAGCGACTTCCGCACATCTTCGATGGCGTCCAGAAAGACGGTTTCGAGCCGCATCCGCAGCTTGACGTCGATCTGGCTCGCCTGAGCGGCGATATCGCCGTCCGGAGACAAGGCCAGCGCCCCCCGGATGAAAGCCTCCACCGCCGAGGAGAGCGTCTGTTCGATGAAGCGGACCTTTTGAGCATGGATCGCGTGGAGCTTTTCCGAAAAGGCGTCGAACTTGGCGGCGAACTCTTTTCTCAGCGCCACGATGGCCGCGAGTTCCCTCTCGGCCTGCTGGGGATCGAGGGAGAGCCGTTGAAGCAAATCGGCCTTGATTTCCAGCCAGGCGATGAGATTGCGGCTCGCCGCTTCGATCAGGTGCGCGGCCCACCCGATCATTTCGCCGGCCGGACCGGCCCCTATCATTTGAGATATCGCCTTCGACAGCTGCATGAGGCCCGACCTGGAGAAAGTGGCCTCCGCCTCCACTATTTCGGCGATTTCGTCTTCGCTCGGCACCTGGAGGATGGCGGCCTCCCAATCCTGCGCCGGCATAGACGCTTCGCCGGGGCCAAGGGGACCGGCGACGTCCCTGGATATCGCTTTGTGCGCTAGCGCGGCGCTGCCGAAAATGAGGGGAATACGGGCCGACGGAAATTCCTGTCTGAGCGTCGAGGATATCCGCTGCCGGATTTCGTACAGAACTTCTTCGCCGCCCTGCAACTCGTCGATCTTGTTTATGAAAAGGATGAGCCTGTCCTTCTTGAGCCCTCGCAGCGTCCGCAGCAGGTTGAGATCAGCGGCGGACAGAGGCTGCCTCGCCGTGACAACGACCACGCAAATGTCGGCCGCCTCCAGATTCTGCCTCGTAATCTCGTCCCGGACGAGGAACGGATCGTTGACGCCGGGCGTATCGACGACGATCGTCGGAAAGCTGAACGCGCCGCGGTCCAGGTAAATATCGGCAGATCTGGTAATGTCTGAAAATTCGCCTTCGGCGCGTTCTTCGGCGCTTTCCGCATTGGGATGTTCCGCGCCGACATAGCGCACGAGTGAATCCGCCCGGATTTCCCCGTAAAAATGCTCCTTACCAAGCAGGCCTTCGAGCGCCGGCCCGTGTTTCCTCACCGCCCTTTCCTCCATCGCCTTCACCTGGCTCTGGAACTCCTGCCAGTTGAAGTCCGGGAATAGCCGCTCCGTAAGCTCTCGTGTCCGCCCTCCCAGAGAAAAGCGGCGCCACTCGTCGCGGCTGAAGAATGTGAACAGGGCGCCGGACTGCGGTTTCCCAGGCACGCCAAAATTCAATTTCGTGACAACTGCTGTGCACGGATTGATATCGGCCGGGAGGAAGTCGAGATGCTCGACGAGAACATTGATGAGGGAGCTTTTGCCCGCCTTGACCTGGCCTGCGAACGCGACGCAGCAGGTCTGCTTTTCGAGTTTCCCGGCCACCGCGGCAATTGCGCGCGCCGTATCCGCATCCGCGAGCGCGATGAGCCTGTCGGCCGCCTCCAGAGCGCGCGCCTTCGCCTCTTCCAGCCCGGCTCCAACGTTCAGTTTGTTCGGCAAGGGCGTCAGTTCGAAGTCATCCTGATACGGCTGGTCTGCGGGCGCGTCCGCCGCTTCTTCCCCCAGAACGTCTTTCAGAACGCTGCTGAGCGTTTCCCGGGGGGCAACCGGAGATGGAACGTCATCAGACGCAATCGTGGAGGCCTGCTTCCGCTTAAAAAACGGGTCCAGGAACGAACTCAGAAACGCAAACTTCATCACCCAACCCCCCGGCAAAGCTGAGAGTCAAAAAACCCTCGTTTACGGCTCAAACGAGGCGGGTGCATACGAAAACGAAAAGCCCCCCGCCTCCTGCCGCCGTTAAGGACGCACGCTCATTCTTTCTTTTCTGGATCGGAGCCAATCGAACTCGTTGATGACGACCGCGGATATGGCTAACAATCAGGTCCACCAAATCCGGCAAGGAATTATCAGCTTACAGTGAAAGTTTGTCAAATGGGCGTCGGGGAGAAGCTGCGGTCGGCGGCGGATACTCTCATCACAGCAGCAGACGTTTTGCGCAGAGCCACGAACGCTCAGCCGGCGTTGGAAGGTCCGGGCCGGACATTCGGGCGCATAGCGGAGGCGGTCAACAGGCCTCTGCGTCTCGGCATCTTGGGGGAGACGAATTCCGGCAAATCCTCGCTCGTCAATCTTCTCGTCGGCATTTCAGTTTTGCCCGCGCACCCGGTGAAAAATACCAGGCTGCCGACGCTGCTCAAATACGCGCCCGCACCTTTCGTCACTGCTGTCTACGGGAACGGCGAGACGATCGCTCTTCCGATTGCTGACGACATACCGCAGGCCCTCGCCGATCTGTACGAGAACGGTGGAACGCTCTTGCAACCCGCGTCTGAGAACGTTCCGCAGGATGCGATCAAGCGCCTGGAGGTGGGGGTTCCGAGCGGCCTGCTTCGCTCGGTCGAGATTCTGGACTGTCCGGGCAGCGCCGATGCGCTGTCTCCCGTCGGCAGCCAGACTCCGGCGCGCCACGACATGGACGCCGCGATCTGGACCACGGTGGCGACGCAGGCCTGGCGGGCGTCCGAGCAGACGCAGTGGCTCGAATTGCCGGAGGCGGTACGGGCTCGCGGTCTGCTTGCCGTAACGTACTGCGACATGATCGCAGGCGGAAAGAAGGATTTGAAGAAGCTGCAAGCCCGGCTTGAGACATCCGCGAAGCCCCATTTCCGGGGCATGTGTTTTGTGGATGCCAGAAACGGGGAACCGGCCGCTGCGGTATCCAGGAATGAGGTCCTGTTCGCGCTGCTCCAGTATTTGACGGAGGAATTCTCCGCCCAACGCCTGGACAAGGCTCTGGCTATCGGCCGGCGCGTGATGCGAAAAGCGATCGAAGGGCTCGGCCGCGAACAGCAATCCGCAGCGCCGATGGCCGGGGCGGCTGGGGACGCCGAGGCTAATGACGCGGCGGACGGAGACATCACGACACTCAAAGCGTTCCTGAAGGACTGGCCGGAAAGCGAGTTCGCCGAGGAAGCGCGGGCGCGGATCAAGGAACTGCGCGGCCCCGCGGTGACGCGCCGCGGCGTGCTTGTGGGCGTGGGGGCCGGCGCCGCGGTTGCCGTGGTGGGCGGCGCTGTCGCGACGATGTATGCGGCGAAAGAAACGCCAGCCGAGCCTCCACAGCCGTTCCGCATCGACCGGCCGGTCCTGACTTTCACGGCGCACCAAGCCTGGATCCACTCGGTCGCCTTCTCCCGGGACGGCCGCACCCTTCTTTCCGGCAGCGGCGACAACGTGCTGAAGCTCTGGGACGCCGCCAGCGGCGCGGAGTTCAAATCCTTCGTGGGATTCCCGGACGGCGTCCGCTCGGCGACCTTCGCTCCGGACGGCCGCACCATCCTTTGCGGCGGCGATGGCAACACGGTGATCCTCCTGGATGGCGGCACCGGCAAGGTGCTTCGCACCTTCAGAGGACACAGCGACGGCATCCCCACGGTCGCCTTTTCGCCGGATGGGCTGACGGCGCTTTCCGGCAGTTGGGACAGGACGCTGAAGCTCTGGGATATCGCCAAAGGCAGGGAGCTGCGCACCTTCAGCGGACATATGGGCGAGGTCAACGCGGCGGCCTTCTCCCCCGACGGAAAGACCGTTCTTTCCGGCAGCCGCGATAAAACGCTCAGGCTCTGGGATACCGCCACGGGCCGCGTGCTTCGCACCTTCGCTGGGCATACGGACTGGATTAGCGCGGCCGTCTTTTCGCCCGACGGGCCCACAGTCCTTTCCAGCAGCACGGACAATACGCTGAGACTTTGGGATGTCGCTACCGGCAAGGAACTTCGCAGCTTCCCCGGCCAGGGACGCGATTTCAGTCCCGTGACGTTT
>JBNKDX010000151.1:0-5803 GCA_050288485.1 Rhodomicrobiaceae bacterium
GCACGACGCCGCGCAGGCGCCTGCCGATGCCGCCATTGGTGAGGCTCCACGCCGTCGCGACGTAGCCGCCGCTGTAGGCCACGATGACGATGGGCATCTTGGCGAATTTCGCCCGCGCCGCCGGATTGCCCTGCAGCCGGGCGAACTTCTCGGCGGCTTCATCGAGGAAACGTCTCAGAGCGCCCGGTTCCCAGAGCTTGCCGGGGCTGGAGTCGCGGGCGTTCACCGCGAGTTGCGGCGCCACGAGAACAGCGTTCACGCCGGAAGCCGAAATCTGGCCGGGCACCTGCTGGCGCATCTCGACGTCGCGTTCGAGCGTGGCGCCGTGGCCGTGGAAATAGAGGACCATGACCGCAGGCTTGTTGATGTCGAAGCCGCGCGGGATGTGCAAGAGCACCCGCGGGTCGCTGTAAGTCTCGTCTTCCCAGTAGATGCGGTTGAAAGCGGTGCGATGTCCGATCCGGTCGCCGTCCGCGACGTTCATGAAAGGCTGGTGCGTACCCGGAACCGCGCCGCGATAAGGAAAAGCGGAGGATCTGAACGCTATCAGCCGCGTCGTGGCGCCGCTGTCAGCACTGAGATTGGGCACCGAGAACACCCCCGCCCGCACAAATCCGCTGTCGTGGCGGTCAACGGCCTGGGCCACCGGGCCCGGCCCAGCCGCGGGCCACGGCAGGCGCGGCCCCTTGGCTGCGCGGTTGACGAGTCCCGCGAGCGGAGTCCGGACGTGCACGCTGTAATTGGTGGCGCCGTATTCTCCCGGTGCCCCCTGTTCGCTCGCGGTCTCCGAACGGCAGGCCGCCATGGCCAGCAACGTCATCAGCGCCATGACCCGCGGCGTCGCACGCAAGGTTCCAGCCTTCATCACCTCTGTCTTACACCCTTTCAGCGCCGCCCCCAGCCCCCCCTTGCCGCCGGTAACTCTACGCATTCAGGACGCCTTTTCATAATAGACAATCTTGTCTTTCGTGCGTCGGCGCGATGGCGACATCCGGCACACCGGCTGGATCAAGGTTGCATCCCCCTGGCCTGTCAATCAAGGGGCGCGAAGGGGAGGCCTCGGCGCTGTCACAGCGGCGCCCGCCGCCTGTGGAAGAAGTCCGCCAGCCAAGCAATATCCGTACTGAACGTTTGTTAAAGGCGGCTTAACCCTACCCCCGTATTTTCACCCCGGCGCCGTCACGAGGAAGTGGCCAATATGCAACAGCAGCGTTGCGTCGAGTTGCCTCATATCAACGGCAATTGCCGGAAGGTAATCCGCCTGCTAACGGAAAGTATCCTTCGTTTTCAGGATCGCCCCTCGACGATGCCGCAGGACGCCAGTACCGCAAGTCCCGACCGCTTTTTGTTCGATGCCCCGCGGATATCGATCATAACCGCCATTACGATCGCCGTCGCCGATATGATCGGCATAGGCGTGTTCACGAGCCTCGGCTTTCAGGTCATCAGCATACAGTCCGGCTTTTCCGTAATGATGCTGTGGATCGTCGGCGGCGTCGCCGCGATGGGCGGCGCGCTGGCCTATGCCGAGCTGGCGACGATGTTCCCGCGCTCGGGCGGCGAATACAACTTCCTGTCGCGCATCTACCATCCGGCGCTCGGCTTCATGGCGGGCTGGGTCTCGGCGACCGTCGGTTTCGCCGCACCCATAGCGCTCGCCGCCATGGCCTTCGGCGACTATTTTGCCGGGGTGGCGCCTGGCGCCCCGCCGCTCACGCTTGGCATCGCCGCGGTGTGGGGGGTCGCGGTGGTGCATCTTTTCGGTATCCGGCAGGGCAGCGTCTTCCAGAACATCTCCACCTTCATCAAGCTCGGGCTGATCGCGGCCCTGATCGTGGCCGGGCTTTCGGTCAGCGATCCGCAGCCGGTCTCCTTCCTCCCCTCGCCGCGCGATGTTGGCTATATGAGCGGCGCGCCATTCGCCATCGGCCTCGTCTTCGTGCTCTATTCCTATTCGGGGTGGAACGCGGCGACCTATATCGCCGGTGAAGTCAGCGACCCGCAGCGCAATCTGCCGCGCGCCATCATCGCGTCGCTGCTCATTGTGCTGGGCCTGTACGTCGCGCTGAACGCCGTTTTCCTCTACACGACGCCGATGGAGGCGATGGCGGGCAAGGTGCAGGTCGGACTGATCGCCGGGCAGCACATTTTCGGTGACGCCGGAGGCAGGATCGTTGGAGCGCTGATTTGCTTCGGCCTGATTTCATCCATCAGCGCCATGACCTGGATCGGGCCGCGCGTGTCGATGACGATGGGCGAGGACGTGCCTCTCCTGCGCTCGTTCGCCGCGCGAAACGGCAATGGCGTGCCGGTCGCGGCCATCCTGTTCCAGACGGTGGTGACAAGCCTTCTTCTTCTGACGGGCCAGTTCGAGGCCGTGCTGGAATTCATCCAGTTCAGCCTCACCTTCTGCTCGTTCCTGACGGTTCTGGGCGTGATCGTGCTGCGCTACACCCGCCCCGAGCTTCACCGCCCCTACCGCACCTGGGGATACCCCGTAACGCCTGCGATCTTCCTCGCCGTGACGGCGTTCACGATGTATTACCTTCTGACCGAGCGGCCATGGCAGTCCCTGGGCAGCGTGGCCGTGCTGGCCGCCGGTATCGCCATCTATTTCATTTCACATCAGAAGGGGCGCGTCCCCGTCCAGTCAGGGAGCCGTTGAGGCATGTCCAGAGTTGTTCCCGCGCTCCGCGCGTTAGCGGTCTTCCTTGCCGTGATTACTGCAGGCGGCGCTTCCCGCGCCGCCGATGACGCCGCCGACGTGGCGCGCCTCCTCGCCGGAATGCAACCCGCAGCCGACTCGCCGCTCGCGAAATTCGCCGAAGGCAGCGGCTGGCGCCGCCATGCGAAATCCCTCGATGCCGCCTGGGCAAGCCTCGACGCCCAGCGGCTCGCCAAAATCCGCGCGTGGAGCGAGAAACAGCTCGCCTCGCCGCAGCCGGTGCTGTTCTACATGTTCAGCGGTCCCGACTACCTCTACGCCGACGCCTTCTTCCCCAAGGCGGACACCTATGTCCTCAGCGGCCTGGAGCCGGTGGGCGCCGTCCCCGACGTGACGAAATTCTCGCGCGGCGCGCTCTCGGCCGAACTGGGCGGCATGCGGGCGGCGCTCACGACCGTGCTGAACTACAGCTTCTTCATCACCGCGAAGATGAAACGCCAGCTCCGCGTGGGCAAGATCAAAGGCACGCTGCCGATCCTCTATGTCTTCCTCGCGCGCTCGGGCAAGACGGTGGAGGAAGTGAGTTTCATCGCGCTCGACGAGGAAGGCGCCGTGCATGCGGCGGACGAGGCCGGTCTCAAGACCCCGACCAAAGGCGTGAAGATCGTCTTCTCGGGCAGCGACGGCAAGAAGCACACGCTCTATTACTTCTCGACCGACCTGTCGAACGGCGGCATCAAACGTCATGAAGGCTTCATGAAGTTCTGCGCCAAGCTCGGCAAGGGGGACGCCTTCATCAAGAGCGCCTCCTACCTCCTGCATTCGGGAAGCTTCTCGAAGGTGCGCGATTTCCTCCTGGAGAACGCCGCTTTGCTGCTGCAGGACGACTCCGGCGTTCCGCTTACCTATCTCAAGGCCGCCGCATGGGATCTGCGGCCCTTCGGCCGGTATCTCGGACCGATCGCCGTGTTCCCCGGCCGCTATCAGAGCAAAATGGCGCGGCTATTCCGCAAGGCGCCGGCCATCGACTTCGGCGTCGGCTATCGCTGGCGGCCGCGCCAGTCCAATCTGCTCCTGGCGGTGAAGAAAGCCGCAGCGGCCGAACACACGCAGCAGCCGGAGCAGCCGACGGCCAGCACCAAGCCCCAGACCGCGGAGCAGAAATGACCGTCTGCGGATATAGCTGACGGCATGGCGGAGGCCGGCGCGCGCTGCGGCCGGCCAATATCCCCGGCTATCCCCGCAAGGCGGCACCTCAACTGTTGCGCGGGCGCGCGGAGGCGGCTATTCATGGCGAAAAGGTCTGCGGAGCTTCGCGGCCTCCTTCTTTTTCGCTCTTCCGCGAAAGGTGAGATATGAAAGTCGATGAGGCCACGGTGCGCCATGTCGCCCGGCTGGCGCGCATCAAGGTCAGCGCAAAAGACGCCAAGAACCTCGAACGCGAGCTGTCCGGAATCCTGGAATGGGTCGAACAGCTCGGCGAGGTCGATACGACGACGGTCGAACCGATGACGCGCGTCGAGGGCATGGCGCTGCCGCGCCGCGACGACGAGATTACCGACGGCGGCTACGCGGACGCCATCGTGAAGAATGCGCCCGTCGGCGACGACCATTTCTTCGTGGTCCCGAAGGTGGTGGAATAAGCCATGGGCAAGACATCTTCGAACGGCGGACCGAAGGAGCGGGGGGAGCTGACCAGCCTGACCCTCGCCGAAGCGCGCGACGCGCTGCGCAAGAAGGAAGTTACAGCCAGGGAGCTGACCGAGGCGCATCTGGCGGCAATCGAGCAGGCCAACGAAGCGCTGAACGCTTATGTGGAGGTGACAGCGGACAAGGCGCTTGAGGCGGCGGCGGCCTCGGACGCCCGCCTCGCCAAGGGCAAGGGCCTGCCGCTCGACGGCCTCCCCATCGGCGTCAAGGATCTGTACTGCACGCGGGATGTGCGGACGACGGCCTGCTCGCGCATCCTCGATGGATTCCGGCCTGCCTATGAAGCGACGGTCACCCAGAATCTGTGGAACGCCGGCGCGGTGATGCTCGGCAAGCTCAACATGGACGAGTTCGCCATGGGGTCGTCCAACGAGCACAGCGCGTTCGGCCCCTGCGTCAATCCCTGGCGGCGGCGGGGCGACGCCACCCCGCTCGTCCCCGGCGGCTCGTCCGGCGGCTCGGCGACCGCGGTAGCGGCCCGTATCGCCCTGGCCGCAACGGCCTCCGACACTGGCGGTTCGATCCGCCAGCCCGCGGCCTTCACCGGCACGGTGGGCATCAAGCCGACCTACGGCCGCTGCTCGCGCTGGGGCTTGGTAGCCTTCGCCTCCTCGCTCGATCAGGCCGGACCGCTCGCGCGCACGGTGCGCGACGCCGCGATCATGCTGACGCACATGGCGAGCCACGACCCGAAGGACTCCACCTCCAGCAATCAGAAGGCGCCGGACTTCGAAAAAGCGCTGGCGGGCAAGGTGAAGGGCCTCAAGATCGGCATTCCGAAGGAATATCGCGTCGAAGGCATGTCGGTGGAGATCGAGACGCTTTGGCGCCGCGGCATCGAGTGGTACCGGCAGGCGGGCGCAGAAATCCACGACATCAGCCTGCCGCACACCCGCTACGCGCTGCCTGCCTACTACATCATCGCGCCCGCCGAAGCGTCGTCGAACCTCGCGCGCTATGACGGCGTGCGCTACGGCCTGCGCGCCGAGGGCAAAGATCTGATCGACATGTACGAGGAAACGCGGTCGGAAGGCTTCGGCGCCGAGGTGAAGCGCCGGGTTCTCATCGGCACCTATGTGCTCTCGGCAGGCTATTACGACGCCTATTACATCAAGGCGCAGAAGGTGCGCACTCTCATCGCCCGCGACTTCGAAGAGGCGTTCAAGACCGTGGACGTGGTGCTGACGCCCGCGACGCCGACAGCCGCGTTCGGCATCGGCGAGAAGGGCAGCGCAGATCCGATCGAGATGTATCTGAACGACGTCTTCACCGTGACCGTCAACCTCGCCGGACTGCCGGGCCTCGTCGTGCCCGCCGGGTTCGGGCAAGGGCAGGACACGGCGCCGGATGCCGAACGCGTGCCGGAGGGCGTCAGGGATTCGCTGGTCGATCTCGCGGAGGGTTTCTTGCCCGATCACCTTCTCCATC
>JBNKDX010000152.1:0-5797 GCA_050288485.1 Rhodomicrobiaceae bacterium
CGAACCGGCTGCTGCGCGACGACACCGAGGCCGGCGTCGGCGCGGTGCAGGAATTGCTGTGGGAAATTGCGTTGCGCATCGAGGACGGCGAGTTCGCCATCGGCACCTGGGTCATCGCCGAGGTGGTGCGCATCGCGGTGATGTTCGACATCATCGTCCAGGGGGAGACCGGAACGTCGCTCATCGCGCTGAACGCCTACGACCCGGACCTCCGCCGCAATCTGACCTATTGGTTCGCCCTCGCCGCCGCCGCAGGCATTCTTTCCGCCACCTTCGTCCTCCTGCGCAGCCGGGTCGGCGCCGACGCCCAGGCGATCCGTGACGACGAAGACGCCGCGTGTTCGCTCGGCGTCCGCGTCATGCGCACCAAGCAGATCATTTTCGTGCTCGCCGCCTTCGGCTGCGCGCTCGCGGGCGTCATCTGGCTCGCCAGCGCCATCACCTTCCTGCCCCGCACCAATTTCGGCATTCAGTGGACGGTGTTCATGTTGTTCATGGTGCTGACCGGCGGCCTGCGCACCCTGGAGGGGCCGGTCATCGGCGCCGCGCTCTTCTTCCTGCTGCAGGAGTTCTTCGGCGATTTCGGCGTGTGGTACCTCTTCGGTGTGGGAGCCATCGCCGTAGCCTTCGCCCTCTTCCTTCCCGAGGGCCTGTGGGGCGCCATCCGGCGCCGCACCGGCACAGACCTGCTGCCGACAGGGGTTACGCTGACCCCGGCGAAGCTCGAAACTGTGCCATGCTGGCACGAAGAAACGCCATTTCAGGCCAAGAAGTGAGGCGGCGATGCCGCCCGTCCGCCAGCATTGCCCCCCAGCAAACCGTTATGTAGTATACCAATACCGAACCGACACTCCGGAAGCCGGAAACAATAAGAACGGCAAGGTGTTGCGGGCGCAATCGTCACGCAGCAGGAAGGCGTGGCGGCGGCGCAGGCGGCTGGGAGGACGATGATGAACAACGGACGGGAGCGCGTCTCCCTGGCCGAGGCTGCGCGCCAGACCGGCCAGATCATGGCCCGCGGCCGCAGCGAGGAACTCGCCGCCGGAGCGCCGCCGACGCTGAACGATCTCGCCGAATACCTGTTCTTCGCGCTCGGCGACGGCCGCATCTGGCTGAACGATCAGCGCATGCTGCTGTTCCACGCCAACACCCTGGGCGCGCTGCGCAGGGAGATGGTGGAAGCCATGGGGCTGGAGCGCGCCCGCGCGATATTCACCCACATCGGCTACCAGCAGGGCGCGCGCGATGCGCAGTTCATCCGCCAGCGCTGGCCGGACAAGGATCTCACCCATGCATTCGCCGCCGGTCCGCGCATGCATACGCTCGAAGGTTTCGTGAAGGTGACGACCCTGCGCTTCGAGTTCGACATCGAGCGGGGCTATTACAACGGCGAGTTTCTCTGGCATGATTCCAGTGAAGCGGACGAGCATATCGCCGCCTTCGGCCTGAGCACCGATCCTGTGTGCTGGATGCAGACGGCGTATGCGACCGGCTATACCAGCCAGCTTTTCGGCAAGCTCATCTTGTTCCGGGAAGTCGAGTGCAAGGGCATGGGCGCACCGACCTGCCGACTGGTTGGTCAGCCCGCAGCGGCCTGGGGCGACGCATCGTTCGAGTTGGCTGCCCTCGGCATGACGCAGCCCGAGCGCAGCCTGGTCACCCCCGTCCGCGCGCCCGAGCTGGCGGGCATTCATCTCAAGCCGGACGCGGATCCCGAGACAGAGCCCAAAGCGCTCATCGGGCTTTCCTCCAGCTTCATGGCGGCGCGGCATATGCTGGAGCGCGTGGCGTCAACCCGCGCCAGCGTGCTGATCACGGGCGAGTCCGGCGCGGGTAAGGAGTTGTTCGCGCACACGCTGCATGACATCAGCCCGCGGCACGGCCAGCCCTTCGTCGCCATCAATTGCGCCGCCATCCCCGATACGTTAGTCGAGGCGGAACTGTTCGGCGTCGAGAAGGGCGCCTACACGGGAGCGGGCGCGCCGCGGCCCGGCCGGTTCGAACGCGCCGACGGCGGCACGCTGTTTCTCGACGAAATCGGCTCGCTGTCGCTCACGGCCCAGGGCAAGCTTCTGCGCGCCGTGCAGGAGCGCGAAATCGAGCGCGTCGGCGGGACGCGCACGGTCAAGGTCGATGTGCGCATCGTCGCGGCGACGAATATCGACCTGCGCGACGAAGTGCGCGGGGGGCGCTTCCGCGAGGACTTGTTTTTCCGCCTCAATGTCTTCCCCATCACGCTGCCGCCTCTGCGCGAGCGCCGCGACGATATCCCGCTCCTGATCGAATATTTCCTCAAGCATTATTCCCGCGAACACAGACGCACCATAGGCGGCATGACGCGGCGCGCCACCGAGGCGCTGCTCGAATATGACTACCCTGGCAATGTCCGCGAATTGCAGAACCTTATCGAGCGCGGCGTCGTCTTCGCCGAGGACGGGAGGCTGATCGACCTCGCGCACATGTTCCGGCAGGGTGAGAATGTGCCGAGCGGCCAGTTCTTCCTCATGCACGGCCGCCTCAACCCTTACGATGGGCGGGGCGGCGAGGCGGAAAAGACCGCGGCATCGGGCGCGGGCGATCCGTTGAAAGATATCCTCAGCCGCGGCATGCCCTTCGCCGAAATCGAACGCAGCCTTTATGCGCAGGCGCTGGATCTCGCCGGAGGCAATGTCGCCGCCGCCGCGCGGAATCTCGGTATGAGCCGCGCCTCGCTCGAATACCGGTTGAATAAATTCGGCCTGCTGGGCGCGAGGGAATGAGCAGGCAGGCCGGGTGTCGCAAAATGAGCCATCGCTCTTGCATCAGGTCTTCAATAAATACGCGACAAAACCCATCTGTTGATTAAGTGGCCACCTAACCGGCCTCCCCTATATTGGCTGGCATCGTCATGCCGGAAGGATCGGCCATGGCGCCATCGTTAAGACGCTCTCTTCCGATATAGGATGATCACGGAGGGGACGGCTGACGAGAGGCTACCCTGTAACCGAAAAAGGAGCGTGTCGTGGATACTACGGAAACCGCTGCTGCACGTATCGACAGGCGCCCCATCTGGATGCGCGGCCTGTTCATGCTGCTGTTCATGTTCGCCTTCGGCGCCGGACAGACCCTGCTCTTCTTTTTGACGATCGTGCAATTCATCTGGCTGTTGTCCGCCGGAGAGGCGAACGCGCGGCTAGGCCATTTCGGCGCGTCGCTTTCGCGCTGGCTGGCTGCCGTCGGAACATTTCTGGTCTGCGCGACCGAAGACAAGCCGTTCCCCTGGGCTGACTGGCCGTCGTCGGACTGACCGGGCGCAACACCGGGGAGATGCTGAGCCGCCTACTGGGAGCGGCGCAGTTCTTGTTGCGTTCACGAAGGAGCCGGGGAGGTGAACAACCCGAGCGACAGCGAAACGGCGGAGGGGCAGGTCGCGCCTTTGAGCGTGGACCGCCTCTATCGCCGCGCCGATCCGGCTGCGCTCAGCTTCGCAGCGACCACGGAGCTGACGCCGGAAAGCCCCCTGGCCGGGCAGACCCGCGCGCTCGGGGCCATCCGCTTCGGCACGCGCATCGCCAGGACGGGTTTCAACCTTTTCGTCATCAGTCCGAGCGGCGCAGGGATGAAACCGGCCGTGGAGGCGGTGCTGAAGGAGGTGGCGCACGACAAGACCTCCCCGCCCGACTGGGTCTATGTCAACAATTTCGCCGACGCGCACAAGCCCGTAGCTATCCAGCTTCCCTCGGGGCGCGCGCCCGAATTCCGCGACGGGATGCGCGGTCTCATCGACGATCTGAAGACCACCCTGCCCGCCGTCTTCGAGAGCGAGGACTATCAGACGCGCCGCGGCGCCATCGAGGAGGCTTTCCGCAAAAAGCAGGGCGACGCCTTCTCCGCGCTGAAGGAGAAGGCCAGCGCCCAGGACATCGTCATTCTGCGGACGCCCTTGGGTTTCGCGCTCGCGCCCGCCAAAGACGGCGAGGTCGTACCGCCGGATGAATTCACTGCCTGGCCCGAGGAGCGCCGCCGCGCTGTTCAGCAGACGATTGCGCTGCTTGAGAAGGATCTGGAGCGCATCGTTCACCAGATCCCGGTATGGGAGAAGGAACGGCGCGACGAACTCCGCACGCTCAACCGCGAGACGGCGCAATTCGCGGTCGGGCAGACGATCGAGGACATGAAGCTCCGCTTCGCGGACCTGCCGAGCGTGATGGACCATCTCGAAAAAGTCCGGCTCGACTTGATCGAGAACGTCGCCATGTTCGTCGCCAAGAGCGACGGCGAGGACGAACCGCTGCCGTCCAAGGCGGGCGGACCGTTCGGCCGCTACGAGGTCAACGTCCTCGTCACCCAGGCGGGCAATAGCGGCGCGGCCCCCATCGTCGAGGAGGTGCACCCGACCCTCGGCAATCTCATCGGACGCATCGAATATGTCTCGCAGCAGGGCGTGCTCGTCACCGACTTCCGCCTCATCAAGCCCGGCGCGCTCCACCGCGCCAATGGCGGCTATCTTCTGATCGACGCCCTCAGCCTCCTGTCGGAGCCATTCAGTTGGGCGGTGCTTAAACGCGCGCTGCGTCAGCGCAAGGTCGCCATCGAGGATGTGGGCCGCTTTCTTGGTCTGACCAGCACCGTGTCGCTGGAGCCGGACCCGGTGCCGCTGGACGTCAAGGTCGTGCTTCTCGGCGAACGCTTTCTTTACTACCTACTGGCGGCGTTCGATCCCGAACTGACCGAGCATTTCAAGGTGCTCGCGGATTTCCAGGAGGATATCGGCCGCTCGCGCGACAGCGAGGAACTGCTCGCCCGCATGATGGCGTCCTTCAACGAAGATGGCGGCCTCAAGCCGCTCGACCGCGACGGCGCCGCGCTTCTCATCGAACACGCCGCGCGCCTCGCCGATCACGCTGGCAAGCTCACGCTGTTCCTCGACGAATTGCGCGATATCGCCGCCGAGGCCGATTTCTGGGCCGCGGAAGCCGGGCGCGCGATCATCGGGCGGAGCGACGTGGAGCGCGCCCTTGCCGAGCGTATTGCCCGCGCCTCACGCGTGCGCGACCTGTTTCAGGAGCGCATCGAGCAGAATGTCGCGCTCATCGACACGGCGGGCGCGAAGGCCGGCCAGGCAAACGGCCTGAGCGTCGCCGAACTGGCCGGTTTCCGTTTCGGCTGGCCCACGCGGATCACCTGCCGCGTCAGCCCCGGCAGCGGCCGGGTCGTGGACATCGAGCGCGAGGTGAAGCTGGGCGGCCCGATCCACTCCAAAGGCGTGATGATCCTCTCGGGATTTCTCGCCGGGCGCTATGCGCTCGACGCACCCATGTCGCTGTTCGCCAGTCTCGTCTTCGAACAATCCTATGGCGGCGTCGAAGGCGACAGCGCCTCCATGGCCGAACTCGCGACGCTCCTTTCCGCGCTGGCCGAAGCGCCGCTGCGGCAGGACATCGCCATGACCGGGTCGATCAACCAGCATGGCGAAGTCCAGGCCATCGGCGGCGTCAACGAGAAGATCGAGGGCTTTTTCGACACCTGCCGGATGCGCGGCCTGAGCGGCGGCCAGGGCGTCGTCATCCCGCAGGCCAACGTACAGCATCTGATGCTGCGCCGGGACGTCATCGACGCCTGCGCATGTGGAACCTTCGCCGTTTATCCCGTCGCCACCATCGACCAGACGATCGCGCTGCTCACCGCGCGGGCTGCAGGAACGCGCGAGCCTGACGGCCATTACACCGAGGGCAGCGTGAACCGGCTGGTGGAGGAACGCCGGTTGGTCCACGGGCCGCTGATCAAGGGAGAAGATGCGGCCTTTTACTGCGACGCC
>JBNKDX010000153.1:0-5761 GCA_050288485.1 Rhodomicrobiaceae bacterium
TAGCGATAGGGTATGGTGAAAGCGCCGCTCGCGGAAAATGTCCCCAGCTTTGCCAAGGCGCTGGCCCAGTCCTCCGCGGCCTTGTCAGGCCAGAGGACGAGCGCCCCCTCTCTCGCCAGCCTTTCCGGCGTAATCCACGGGTTCTTGGCGAAATCGCCATCGACGAAGACGGAAGGATGGCGGGGGGAATAGGCTACGGCGACGCTCGCTTCCCAGGTCGGTCCGGCGACGATGGCCAGCGGACGCCCGCCGGTCTGCGCAGCCCAGACCGCCCCGGCCTTCGCCGCCAGTTCGCTGCCGTAGAACGCCGTGCGCACGGGTCTCTTGGCATAGGCCGATCCAAGCACGACGGACAGCCCGGCGCCCGCGGGCGCGGCTACGAACAGCACCGCCCAGACGGCGATCATCGCGCGGCAGCGGAGCCGGTCGAAATGCGGCGCGAGCCAGATGGCTGCGGCGAGGCCGGTGTAGCAGAACATCGGTGCCGCCCACATGTCGCGCAGGCCCCGGCCGGAGATGAGGCTGGACAGCACGGTGATCGTCACCGGCGCGAAGGCCAGCGCGAAGACGTACCGCTCCGCATCCGAGAACCGCCGCCGTGGACGGCTCCACGCTGTCCAGGCCACGCGCCCCATCACGCCAGCCGCGACCATCGCCAATGCGCCCCCATGATCGGCGAGTTGGGCGAGGAGAAAGCCGAGCGCACGCGCGATGCGGGCCAGCCCGTGGAGCTGCACGGAGCGAGCGCCAGCCCACGCGAGAGGCTGAAAGTCGTGCTGGATCAGCCACATGAACTGCGGCGTGAACAGCGCCAGCGCGACGGCCCCGCCGACATACGGTCCGGGACGGGCGAGCGCCGGGACCAGGAAGACGGCGCTGTATTTCGTGTAGAAAGCCGCCGCCATGACGACGCCCAGGCCGATCCACCAGCCCAGCCCGCGCGTATTCATTGCCCGCCACAGGAAATAGGGCGCGGCGGCCCATACCGGCATCTGCGCCACGTTGGCGTTGAACTCGGGCGTCGGGATGTTCGCGTAATACACGAGGCTGAAGAAGGCCACGGCCATGAGCCGCCCGCGTTCGTCCACGACCTCGCGGCCCATCAGCCAGATGAAGATGAAGCAGAGGGCGATGGCGAGCTGGCTCAGAAGGTAGACCGACCAGATGGCGCCGCCCGACAGCTCCAGCGCGGCGCCGGTCAGCCACGCCTGCAGGGGAGGATGCTTGTAATAGCCGAGCTGCCATTCCTGCGCCCAGGCGATGTTTTCGGCCACGTCGAGCGGCGCGTTTTCGAAAACCAGAGCCGGAATCGCCGTCCACAGAACGATCTGCCCGGCGATGATCCCCAGGAAAGCATTGGCGATACCGGAGGTTGGTTTCGCGTGTTCCGCGATTTGCGCTTCGGCCACGGGCTCCTCCTATTTCACGTCTCTATAGTGGAGATCATCGCCAACAAACAACCTTAGGTAGAGTTATCCCAAGTGAAGGCGCGGCACTGATGCCAAGAACGCACGCAGGCGCGAAAGGACCGGAAACGGCGCGCCCTTGTCACGCCGTGCGCAACGCAATAGAAGGCTGATCTCATGCGGATGCGCTTCGAGCGTTCCGCTTCCGGAAAGAGCCAAGGAGGAACGGCGTGAAACCGTCATTCAAGATCATGGTCATGACGTTCGCGCTGGCGCTTGGTCCCGCGGTGACGGCGCTGCAGGCAAAGGCGCAGGACAGCGCTCCAGCCGCCACGCCGCAGGACATGGCCGCCAGAGAGCGCGCCGCGCATGATCTGGTCGTGGAGTTTCTGCCCGCCTCGCGCATGCCGGAGATATACGCGGACATTCGCCGTACGGTGCGCAATGTCTATCTGCCCGTTCTGCGCGACGCCGCGTCGGGAGATGTCCCGGGCATGCCTGCTCCGGACGCCGAGATGGCGGACGCCATGGCCAAGCTGCTGACTTTCCTGACCTATGCGCTCAAGGCCAGTGACGAGATCGAACCGGTCCTGGCGGCGGAGCGCGACGCCATCATTTCCGACATCGCTGCGTTGCTGGCCAAGCACAGCAGCCTTGCCGAAATCGACAATGCGCGCGAACTGCTGCGCAAGACCGCAGCGCGTAAGGGGTTCGACGCCATCTACGCCCTCTCCCGGCTGGCTACGGGCTTTACCTACGAAGAAACGCGGAGCATGCAGGAATTCTCCGCGTGGGCCAGAAAGACCGCGCTCGGCGTATCGCTCGCGTCCCCGCCCGGCGAGGGAGACGCGCCGCCGCCTGCGAAGGTCGCCAAGGCCCAGGAGATCGTCAACGACCTCCTGGCGAATTCACGCCTCGACGACATGGCGGCCCGCCTGTTCCGCTTCGCGCGGGAGGTCGTGCTGCCGGCCGTCTCCACGGAGGAGGAAGCGCGGGCGGACTACAAGAGCCAGATCGACCAGTACGAATTCGCCTACGGCTTGCAAAAAGGCGTGGTGATTGGCGTCGCGCCATCCGTGCTCGCGCAGACTCTGACCGACGAGCAACTTGAGAAACTGCACGGCTTCGTGCGCTCGCCGGCTTTCGAGAAGACGTTTACGCTTCTATTTGACGCCGTCCGCGCGGCCACGGCGTTCTCGGTTGAGGACATCAGGGAAATCCAGGACTTCGCCGCGAAGGCGCAGGCCAGCGGCAAACTTTACCCGCGCGGCCCCGAGGAAGAGGCGCAGGCCGAGGCCGACTGGGAGGCGCTGCGCAAGAAATGGGCGGACATGCTGATGGCCAGCCTGTCGCCGGAGACGCGCGAGGGCCTCGAACGGTCGGCGAAAGAACTGCAGGGGCTCGACATGCCTGACGTGCCGGAGATGCCGGAAAAGCCGCTTTGAACCGGAATACCGGGCCAGAAGCGGCCGCTTCTCCCGCGTCCTGGCTTAGCGGAACGCCTCGCCCGGCTTGATCCCGGCGGCTTTCAGGATGATCGCCAGCGGGCAGAAGCGCGTGAAGCCCGCCTGAAGCAGATTCGCCCCCACGAACGCCGTCAGCCACAGCCACGCCGGATGGTGCAGTTGTGACAAAGCGAGGCTGAAAAGCACCACAGCCCCGGCAAAAGACATTACGACGCGGTCGATCGACATTTATGAACTCCCATCTTGGTGGTTGCTGGAGATGGCTTGCTGGCCTATCTCTGGTTTCCCGATTGCAAAAACAGCGATCCCGGCCAGCAGGTTGGCCCTTGCAATGGATTGACATTCATATATTCGAATATATATAAATACGCAACCAGAATGCCACTTAACCCCCGGCGCTGCGCGCATGGGCTGTGGCGGCGATGTTGGAGCAGGGCTGGTCATGAACGCTGAATGGCGACGCAGAATATTATTCGTTGTCGGTGGCCTCACCGTGGTCCTGGCCGTGACGCCGGTCACACGGAGCTGGGCGGCGCCGGAATCGGCGCAGGTCTATAAAGTGTCCGAGGAGGAGGTCGACGACCTCAAGGCCGTCTTCGCCACGGTCCACGGCAAGGATCGCATCGACGCCCGCGTCCGCACGGGCGGCACCGTGGCTTCGCTCAAGGTGCAGCGCGGCGCGCAGGTCAAGGCCGGGCAGGTGCTGGCGGTGGTCGCCGATCCCAAGATCGCGCTCAGGACGAAGGCCCTGGAAGCCCAGATCGTTGCAGCGAAATCGCGGGTCGAGAATGCGGAGACCGAACTCAAGCGCGCCGAACAGCTCATCAAGCGCGGCATTGTGTCGCGGGCGCGCTATGACCAGCTCAAGACCGCTTACGACGTCGCGACCAACGATCTGAAAGCCGCGCAGGCCGAGCGCGCCGTCGTCGAGAAGCAGATCGAAGAAGGCCAGGTTCTCGCGCCCGCCGCGGGCCGCGTGCTGCAGGTGCCGGTTACGGAGGGCAGCGTCATGCTGATGGGCGAGAGCGTCGCCACCATCGCCGCCAACGGCTATCTGCTGCGCCTGGAACTGCCTGAGCGCCACGCCCGATTTATGGAAAAAGGCGCCGTCGTCAAGGTCGGCGCGCGCGGCCTTTCGCCGGATGAAGGCTCCACCCGCGAAGGCCACATCACCCAGGTGTACCCCGAATTGCAGAGCGGGCGCGTCATCGCCGACGCCGAAGTAGCCGATCTGGGCGACTATTTCGTCGGCGAGCGCACGCTGGTCTGGATTTCGGCGGGGAAGCGCAAAACGATCGTCATCCCGCGCAGCTACACGTTTCAGCGCTACGGGCTCGACTACGTAAAAGTGAAGCACGGCTCGGGCACGCCCATCGACGTCGTGGTGCAGCCCGGGCGTCCGGTGAGCGACGGCGGCTCCGGCGAAGGTCCCCGTGTCGAAGTGCTGGCAGGCCTCAAGGCCGGTGACGAACTGGTGCGCCCATGAGCGGTAAGAACGGTAAGAACGGCGTGGGGCTGGGCATTTCCGGCAATCTCACGCGGATATTCATCGCCTCGCCGCTGACGCCCCTGTTCCTGCTGGCGGCCTTTGCGCTCGGCCTCGTCGCGCTCTCCGCCCTGCCGCGCGAGGAAGAGCCGCAGATTTCGGTGCCAATGGTGGATATCTCCGTGCGCGCCGATGGGCTGAAGGCCGAAGACGCGGTCAAGCTCGTCACCGAGCCGCTTGAGACCATCATCAAGGCGATCAACGGCGTCGAGCACGTCTATTCCAGCACTCAGGACGACCGCGTGCTTGTGACGGCGCGCTTCTTTGTCGGGACGTCTTCAGACGAAGCCATCCTGCGCGTCCACGAGAAAATCCGCGCCAATCTGAACCGCCTGCCCTTGGGCATTCCCGAGCCGCTGATCGTCGGGCGCGGCATCGACGATGTGGCCATCGTCACGCTGACGCTGGCGCCGAAATCGGGGGCCGCCGGGCGCTACGAGGACAACGCGCTCTACCATATGGCCGAGGATCTGCTCGTCGAGATGGCGAAGCTGGACGATGTCGGCCTGTCCTACATCACCGGCGGGCGTCCCGACCAGATCCGCATCGAACCGAACCCGGAGAAGCTCTCGCTTTACGGCATCACGCTGGCGCAACTCATCGGCAAGGTGAAGGAGGCCAACCGCTCCTTCCTCGCAGGCCGCATTCGCGGGGGCAATCGGAGCGTCGGCGTGGTCTCCGGCGAGACGCTGCGCGGCATTCCCGATATCGGCCTCCTGCTGATCACCTCGCGCGACGGCCGCCCGGTCTATGTGCGCGATGTGGCCAATGTTACGGTCGGCGCCAAGCCGCTGGAGCAGCGCGCCTGGCATTTCCGCAAGACCACGTCCTCAAATAGCGAAGCGGTGGGACACGCAAAAGACACTGACGGTTCGCTGGAACGCGTCCCCGCCGTCACGGTCGCGCTCGCCAAGCGCGCGGGCGCCAACGCGGTGGCCATCTCCGATCGCATCACCGAACGCCTCGCCGAGTTGAAGGGCAAGCTCATCCCCGATGACGTGGAAGTGATCGTCACGCGCAATTACGGCGCCACCGCCAACGACAAGGCCAACGAACTCCTGTTCCATCTCGCGCTGGCGACCGTGTCCATCGTGCTTCTGATGGGCGTCGTCATCGGCTGGCGCGAAGGCATCGTAGTGCTGATCGTGATCCCGACAACGATCCTGCTCACGCTATTCGCCTCCTATCTGATGGGCTACACCATCAACCGGGTGAGCCTGTTCGCGCTGATCTTCTCCATCGGCATCCTGGTGGACGACGCCATCGTGGTGATCGAGAACATCGCGCGGCACTGGGCGATGGCCGACGGACGCAGCCGCACCCAGGCCGCCATCGACGCCGTG
>JBNKDX010000154.1:0-5755 GCA_050288485.1 Rhodomicrobiaceae bacterium
GTCCCTGGCCACCGCGAGCCGCGTCTTCGCGGCTGCGACGGCGGCGCGCGCGGCGTCCTCGGCGAGGCGCAGGTCTTTGTCGTCGAGTCTGGCGACTGCCTGCCCCGCGGCAACCGTGTCGCCCGCATTGACGCGGCGCTCCAGAATCTTGCCGGGCACGCGGAAGCCGAGATTGCTTTCGACACGCGCCCGGACGGTGCCGGAGAAGGTGCGCACGATGTCGCCCGTCTCCAGCGCTACCACGATTGCTTTCACCGGCCGGACATGATCCTCGGCTTTCTGCTCCTCCTGACAGGCGGCAAGCGAGAGCGAGAGGCCCGCCGCCAGCGCAATGCTGATTGCCGAACGGAAATAACCAGATGCTGATGATTGACGAATTTCTTCAATAATCACATTGAGTCCGCTCTTCGGCGTGTCGGTGGTCGGCATAGATCGCTCCCGTCCCCGGTTTTAAAAGTTCAAACTTTCGCCGCGGGCGGGCAGCCCCCAGCCTTCAACGCATTGATGAGGAATGTCGCCATTTCATCCGGCGTCACACGGTCTTCTTCGTCGAGTTTCAGCGCCACCATCGCCGGATGGCAGAGGGTGACAACGGAAGCGTGCGCGCATTTGGCCGTGCGGTAGATGTCGCAGGGCGTGAACTCGCCCCGCGCGACGCCGCTCTCGATGATTTCCCCCATGAAGGCGGTCACCTTGTCGAGATGCTCGCGCAGGGTGAGCCACTGCTCCTGCATGGCGACGAGCACGATCTCGTGCACCTTGCGGTGATCGAGGTAGTTGTCGAGCGTGTGCTGATGGACTTCCTTGATGAGGCGCGTCAGGCGCTCGGCTGCCGGGGCCTCGTCGCGCACGATGGCGAACAGGCGCGCTTCGAGGTCGACAATAACCTCACGGACCATCGCCTCGACCAGCGCCGATTTCGACGGGAAAAAGCGGTAGATGTTGGCGGGCGACATGCAGCACGCCTCGGAGATGTCGCCGATGGTGGTCTTGGAATAGCCGTAATGCCGGAACAGCCGCTCGGCTTCCTGGAGGATTCTTGCTCTTGTCTCGGCCGGATCGTGGCTCATGGCGCTGACGTTTGATGAGTGAAGAATTTCGAAATTCTTCAATCGATATACATCATCGTTAACCGCGGGGCAAGGCGCAGACGCTTCACGAAATTGAGAGCGGGCCGGAAGCGCGGCCATCGGCTTGGTCGAAGACCTGGTCTGCGTCGGCAATTTTCCGGCCATGGGCACCCCTTCCGCGCCCGGCGAACGGGGCGCGATGCCTCAATGTGACGCAAACGCGTTTCCGCCGCGTCTCCCGTGAGTAAAGATTTGTAAAGCTGCGGGGCGGGCGCGCCGTCTTACTCCGCCACATGCGGCATCCCCGCATCCACCGCCGCCAGCGCCGTCATATTGACGATCCGGCGGACCGTGGCGGCCGGTTCCAGTATGTGCACTGGCCGCGCCATGCCCAGGAGGATCGGTCCGACGGTCACGCCGTTGCCGACCGCCACTTTCAGCAGCCCGAAGGAAATGTTTGCGGCGTCCACATTCGGCATGATCAGGAGATTGGCCTGCCCCTTCAGCCGCGCGCCCGTCAACGCGCGATCCAGCATCGAGGCCGAAATGGCGGCGTCGCCCTGCATCTCGCCCTCGACCTCCAGCTCCGGCGCCCGCTCCTCGATGAGCGCCAGCGCGTCGCGCATCACCTGCGCCTCGGGCGCCCACGACGAGCCGAAGCTTGAATGCGACAGCAGCGCCACGCGCGGGATGATGCCAAAGCGGCGCACCGCTTCGGCGGCCAGCAGCGTGATTTCCGCGAGCTGAGCGGCGTCCGGCGTGTGGTTCACCTGCGTGTCGCAGATGAAAAGCTGCCGGTCGGGCAGGAACAGCATGTTCATGGCGGCGATCGTTTTCACGCCTTCGCGCGGGCCGATGATGTCGCGGATGTGGCGCAGATGCTCGGCATAGACGCCGTGCGTCCCGCAGAGCATGGCGTCACCGTCGCCGCGGCGCAGCAGCATGGCGGCGATGCGCGTCGGGCGTGTGCGCATGGCTTCCTTGGCAATGGCCATGGTCACGCCCTTGCGCTTGGTCAGTTCGTAATATTCATGGACGATGTCGCGGTAGCGCGGATCGTCGAGGATGTTGACGACCTCGCAGCTCTCGCCGAGTTTCAGGCGAAGGCCATAGGCGGCAATCCGGTGGGCGATGACCTTGGGACGGCCGATGAGGATGGGACGGGCGAGCCCCTCGTCCACCACAACCTGCACGGCGCGTAGCACGCGCTCGTCCTCGCCCTCTGCGTAAAGAACGCGTTTCGGCGTCTCCTTTGCCGCATCGAAGACCGGCTTCATCGACGAACCGGAATAATAAACGAACTGCGCCAGTTCCTGCCGGTAGGCTTCCAGATCGACGATGGGGCGGGTGGCGACGCCGCTCTCCATGGCCGCCGCGGCGACGGCGGGCGCGATCTTGGCGATGAGGCGCGGATCGAACGGCTTGGGGATGAGATAGTCGGGGCCGAATTTCGCGGGATGCGCGGCGTAGGCCGTGGCGACGACATCCGGGACTTCCTCATGCGCGAGCCCGGCGATGGCGTACACGGCGGCCCGCTTCATCGCCTCGTTGATGGCGGTGGCTCCTACATCCAGCGCGCCGCGGAAGATGAACGGAAAGCCCAGCACATTGTTGACCTGATTGGGATAATCAGACCGGCCGGTGCAGATGAGCGCGTCGGGCCGCGCAGCCCGCGCGAGTTCGGGGCGGATTTCCGGCTCGGGGTTCGCCAGCGCCATGATGACCGGCGTTGCCGCCATGGCCTCGACCATTTCCGGTTTGAGCACGCCGCCCGCCGACAGCCCGAGGAAGATGTCGGCATCAGCAAGGATTTCGGCAAGCGTGCGCGCGGGCGTGTCCTGCGCGTAACGCGCCTTCTCGGCGTCCATCAGTTCGGCGCGGCCTTTGTAGACCACGCCCGCGATATCCGCGACGTACACATTCTCGCGGCGAACCCCCAGGCTCACCAGCAGATCGAGGCAGGCCAGCGCCGCCGCGCCCGCCCCCGAAGCCGCCAGCTTCACTTGCCCGATATCCTTCCCCGCCAGCTTCAGCCCGTTGAGCACTGCCGCCGCAACGATGATCGCCGTGCCGTGCTGGTCGTCGTGGAAGACGGGGATCTTCATGCGGGCGCGAAGCTTGCGCTCGATCTCGAAGCACTCTGGCGCCTTGATGTCCTCCAGATTGATGCCGCCGAAGGTCGGTTCCAGCGCTGCGACGATTTCGACGAACCTGTCCGGGTCGGTCTCGGCGATCTCGATGTCGAAAACGTCGATCCCGGCGAATTTTTTGAACAGGCACGCCTTGCCCTCCATCACCGGCTTGCCCGCGAGCGGGCCGATATTGCCGAGGCCGAGCACCGCTGTGCCGTTGGTGATGACGCCAACGAGGTTGCCGCGCGTGGTCAGCGACGCGGCGGCGTTCGCATCGGCGGCGATTGCCGCGCAGGCGCAGGCGACGCCCGGCGAGTAGGCCAGCGAAAGGTCGAGCTGGTTGATGAGGCCCTTGGTGGGCACAACGGCGATTTTCCCGGGCCGGGGCAGGCGGTGATAGTCCAGGGCGGCGTCGCGCAGGAGTTTTTCGTCCATGGGGCCTCGGGCGTTCAGGGCGGGCGCAGGGTGCAGGCGGTTCCTGCTTGTAGTAAAGACGCGCGCGCCCGGCAATCATTCCTGCCTTGCGCCGTCGGAATATCGGTCATGACGGATACGGGTTTCGCGGAGGCGTGCGGGTGACGTTTTCTGCCCGCTCTTGACGCAAACGTCAGCGACTGTTGCCCAAATGCAATTGACCGGCAGCATTCCGGCACTTAGCCTGATAGGGCGAAAAAGCGCCGCGTTCTGCTTGGCATGCGGCGCGTGGGTGCATTGGGGGGAGTTATGAAGTTGCGTCGCGTTTTAGCGTCAGCGGCCGTCGCGCTGGCAGCCTGTGTCGTGTCCATTCCTGCGTTTGCGCAGGTGTCGAATTACGACCGCATCATCAGTTTCGGCGACAGTCTGTCGGATAACGGCAATCTTCCAGCCGGCCTCGCGCCGCCCGCGCCATACGACAGCGGCCGCTTCTCCAACGGGCCGACCTGGGTCGAGATCCTCGCGGGGACACCGGCGATAACGGGCGCAACGAGCGCCATGACGCAGTTCTGGCAGAGCTGGGACGTCAGTGGCGACGTTAATGTGGCCCTGGGCGGTGCGCGCGCAGACAACGATCCCAATTTGAACGGCCCTATCCCTGGCGTACCGACGCAGATCCTCGCCTACCAGCTCGCTGGCGGCGCCTTCGGCCCGAACGATCTGGTGACCGTTTGGGCGGGCGCCAATGACATCTTTCAGTCAGGAGATCCGGTTGGGGCGGCGACGGATGAAGCCGGAAACGTGTCCGCCCTTGTTCAGGCGGGCGCCAGGACGATCCTGGTCGCCAATCTGCCCGACCTCGGCGCGACTCCTGCTTTCAATACCGATCCAACATCCGCGGCGACCGGCCATCTCGCGTCCCTGGCCTACAATTCCGTCCTTGATGGCGGCGTTAAAGCCATTGCGGCGTCAGCCCCTGACGGGGTGAATATCGTTCAGATGGACGTCTACTCGGCGTTTAACGCGATCCTGAAAGATCCTGCCGGGTTTGGCTTCACGAATGTGACGTCGGCCTGCTTGTATGACGCGAACTGCACCGACCCAAGCACATACCTCTTCTGGGATGGCGTCCACCCGACCCTCGCGGGTCACATCCTCCTCGCGCAATACGCCAATCTGCTGCTGTCCACGGGCCAGATCGCGCCCGTCGTGGCGCCGCTCGCCGAGGTCGGCCTCAATTCGCGCATGGATGCTTCGGACGCCGCCTTCAACCGCGCGCTCGACCTGCAGAATGGCCACGAGCGCGGCGGTCTCTACGCTCAGATCATCGGCAACCGCTTCTCCACGGACGCCAACGGCTCCACGCCCGCCTTCGATTACGATCTCTATGGCGCGCGCGGCGGGATCGACATGCGCAGCGGCGGCTTCAGCTACGGTCTGGCCTTCGGCTATCAGACGGGCGAGTTGAAAGAGGCGGCGCTCACCGCCGATGTCAGCACCGTTCAGGCCGATCTCCACGCCACGGCGCATCTCGGCTCGTGGTTCCTGACCGCTCAGGGCGGATACTCGCACACGGAGTTCGACAGCATCAGCCGCGCCACCGGCTTTGGTCCGGTGAAGGCCAGCGCCACCGCGGGCGGCGATCAGCTGAGCGCCGCGCTCGGAGGCGGCAGAACGTTCCGGTTCGGCTCCTTCGCCCTGACGCCGGGCGCGCGCGTGGGCTATGTGACGTCGAATGTCGGCGCCTTCGCGGAAACCGCCGACGTGCTGGCGCTGCAATATGACAGCCGCGACGTCGCCAGCGGCTTCTGGGATGCCCGGCTGCGTGCGTCGACGAACCTCAGCCCGAACGGCGGCAAGCTCAAGGCTTTCGTCGAAGCAGGCTATCAGGATTTCTTCGCCACGGAGACCGACGCCATCACCGCCAAGCTCGTGAACAACACCGCCCTGCCGGTGACCGTGGGCATTAGCGATCCCGCGGGACGCGGCGCTTTCGTGAAGCTGGGCGTCGATGCGGCGCTGACCAGCGGCGTGACCCGCAACGGCGCCGACCTCGACTCCGACGAGGGCATCGTCTCCTACGAGGGTGTCGGTGACATCACCGTTGTCAACAATATCATCCGCAACACCGGCTACACC
>JBNKDX010000155.1:0-5709 GCA_050288485.1 Rhodomicrobiaceae bacterium
GTTCCCCGTGCCCGCCGCAGCCGAATAGAAGATGCGGTCCTTGGGCGCAATGCCGACGCACATGGCGTTGACGAGGATGTTGTCGTTATAGCGGGCATCGAACTCGGTTTCGCCGCCGACCGTGGGCACGCCGATGCAGTTGCCGTAATCGCCGATTCCGGCCACGACGCCCGCCATAAGATGCCGCGTCTTGGGGTGATCGGGCGCGCCGAAGCGCAGCGCGTTCAGATTGGCCACGGGGCGCGCGCCCATGGTGAACACGTCGCGCATGATGCCGCCGACGCCCGTCGCCGCGCCCTGATAGGGTTCGATATAGGACGGGTGGTTGTGGCTCTCCATCTTGAAGACCGCCGCCAGCCCGTCGCCGATATCGACGACGCCTGCATTCTCGCCCGGCCCCTGGATGACGTGCGGAGCCTCGGTGGGCAGCTTCTTCAGCCAGACTTTCGAGGATTTGTAGGAGCAGTGCTCCGACCACATTACGGAGAAGATGCCGAGTTCCGTCAGGTTCGGCTGGCGGCCGAGCGCCGAGACGAGCCGGTCATACTCGGCCGGGGTCAGACCATGGGCCGCGACTGTTTCCGCCGGGAGGGGCGCATTCTCGCAAGTGGAAGAGCCTGCCATCAATCCCACGGCCTCCGCCGCCGCTACATTGTTGATACACAGAAATACGGATATACGCGCCAACGGCGCCCTTACGCGGCGGGTTTGCCGCCACCCTCCTCCGCGAAAGGAAAGGGCCAACGCGCAGCGATTTCCGCGCACAAACGAAACGCCAAAACTCTCGCGGGAGCGAACCCCGCCCGCTACGCCGCCTTAGTCTGCGCAGCCGGAAACGGTGTCCGCCCTGTCCGCCAGAGCCTTCAATCTTCTTCCTGATCAAGTTCGAATTCGGCGATGCCCTGCTTCAGCATCTCCGGAGCTTCCTCCAGGAACTCGTCCTCATCGTAATACTCGATATAGGGCGGGAAATATCCGGCGTCATCGTAATCGTCGTCCACCTCCTCGTCCATGAGCCCGGACTGGAAGGTGACGCTGCCATCCTCGTTGACCGTCACGGTCCCCAGCTTTTCCTTGCTGGCGGAGTGCCGGATGGTGAAGGACGGCTCATCCACCTCTTCATAGGTGAATTCGAGCCGCCGCGTCTGCAGCTTCTCCTTCAGCTTTATGCAAAGAGAGGATGTCGCCCCCTTGCGGCCCGCCATATCCAGCTTCGGCGTCTGCAACTCCCGCTTGAGCTGATCGACCTCGTCATCAAACCCCATAATGCTCTCCCATTTGCTGACTTCGGCTCACGCCGTTAATGCAGTGCCTTGACCAGCGACGCGAACAAGGCCCGGCCGTCCGCGCCCCCATGCAGAGGATCGGCCGCGCGCTCCGGATGCGGCATGATGCCCAGTATTCGCCGGGTCTTGTCGTAGAGCCCGGCGATGTTACGCTGCGAGCCGTTCGGGTTGGCCGCGTCCGTCACCATTCCCGTTTCGTCGCAATAGCGGAACGCGATCTGTCCCTCGCCTTCGAGCCGGTCGAGCGTGTTCTCGTCCGCGAAATAGTTGCCATCCTTGTGGGCTATCGGGATTGTAAGGGGTCGCCCCGCGTCGTAGCCCGCCGCGAAAGCCGTATCGGTGCGCTCCGGGCGGATGTGCACGTTGCGGCAGATGTAGCGCAGCGACGTGTTGCGCATGAGCACACCCGGCAGGAGACCGCTCTCGGTAAGGACCTGAAAGCCGTTGCAGATGCCGAGAACGGCCACGCCGGCCTTCGCCCGCTCCACGACCGCCCGCATCACCGGCGAATGCGCGGCCATGGCGCCCGCACGCAGGTAATCGCCATAGGAAAAGCCGCCGGGAAGGACGATGAGGTCGCCGTCGGGCAGATCGGTGTCGCCATGCCAGACCATGCGCGGCTCGCGGCCAGTCGCCGCCTTCAACGCGACGGCGGCGTCGCGGTCGCAGTTCGAACCGGGGAAGACGACGACGCTCGCCCTCATGCCTCCTCCAGCTCGTAGCGGTAATTCTCGATGACCGTATTCGCCAGAAGTTCCTGGCACATGCGCTCGACGAGTTCGCGCGCCCGCGCCGGGTCTTTTTCGGCGAGTTTCACCTCGATTAGCTTGCCCTGGCGCACATCCTCGACGCCGGGAATACCCAGCGCGCCAAGCGCATGAGCGATCGCCTTGCCCTGTGGATCAAGCACACCGCTCTTCAGCGTAACGGTAACCCGCGCCCTCATGAGACCCCTTAAGATGTTGCCAGTGAACGCTTAACCTATTTGGAGCGGACGAGCACCGGCCCCTTGGGCTTGAGCTGCGCATTCTCCACAAGAATGCCCAGACGCCGGGCGACCTCCTGATAGGCCTCGACCAGTCCGCCGAGATCCAGGCGGAAACGGTCCTTGTCGAGCTTGTTGCTGGTCTCCATGTCCCACAGGCGGCAGCAGTCGGGGCTGATCTCGTCGGCGAGGACGATGCGCACCAGATCGTTGTCATAGAGGCGGCCGAATTCGACTTTGAAATCCACCAGACGAATGCCGATGCCGAGGAAGAGGCCGGACAGGAAGTCGTTGATGCGCAGCGCAAGCGCCATGATCTCGTCGAGTTCCTGGGGATTGGCCCAGCCGAACGCCGTGATGTGCTCCTCCGAGACCAGGGGGTCGCCGAGCTTGTCGCTCTTGTAATAGAACTCGACCACGGAGCGCGGCAGCGGCGTGCCTTCCTCCAGGCCGAGACGCTGCGCGATCGACCCTGCGGCAACGTTGCGCACCACGACCTCCAGCGGCACGATCTCCACCTCGCGGATGAGCTGCTCGCGCATGTTGAGGCGGCGGATGAAATGCGTCGGCACCCCGATTTCGTTGAGCCGCGTGAAGATATATTCGGATATCCTGTTATTCAGGACGCCCTTACCTTCGACGCGCTCATGTTTTTTATTATTGAAGGCGGTTGCATCGTCCTTGAAATGCTGAATCAGGGTCCCCGGCTCCGATCCTTCATAGAGGATCTTTGCCTTTCCCTCGTAAATTCGGCGACGGCGGTTCATCGGAGTGGGAACCTCGCTACGGCTAAGGTGCATAACGCCACGATGGGGCGGATACGCAGCAGAATATAGGATCTGACAGCCAGACGAACAAGCAAACCCAATCCCTCCTGGCGAGGGCGTTGCCTATCCCTCCCGGCTGAATCAGGCTTACGGCTTTTGGGAACCCTAGCGGGTTTGTCCGCACGAAACAATCTTTTGATGAATATGGGGCTAGGTAGGGGACGTTGAAATGCGGCCCGGTGCGCGATATGTCACTCTTGGGGCTGGCGTTCGGGTGAACGAGGTCCCCTGGCGGCTTTTTTTGGGAGATGGGAGCGCGGCTTATGACGACGTTCGACGAACGTGAGAAGGCATTCGAGAAGAAATACGCTCTCGATCAGGAGACGCAGTTCAAGGCGACCGTGCGGCGCAACCGGCTTCTGGGGCTGTGGGCGGCGGAGAAGCTTGGCCTTTCCGGCGCCGACGCCGAGGATTACGCGAAGGCGGTCATCAAGGCGGATTTCGAGCTTCCCGGCGACGAGGACATCCTGCGCAAGCTGCGCACGGATTTCGCCGCCAAGAACGTCGATCTGTCCGAGCATCAGATCAAGCGTGCCCTGTCCGAATTCATGGCCGAGGCCATGAAGCAGATCGAGGCGGAGTCAAAGAAAGGCGTTCTATGAATTCGCCGCTGGGGGCGGACCCGATCCGCGAGAAATTCGCTGCCGGAACCCCTCTTCTCAATGCGTGGCTGACGCTTGGCGCGCCTTTCGCTGTGGAACTAGCGGCCGAGGCGGGGTGCGACCTCGTCACCATCGACCAGCAGCACGGCATCGGCGGGCATGCCGAGCTATTGGCCAGCCTCATGGCGGCGAGGGCGGCGGGCGTTCCGGCGCTCGTGCGTGTCGCGGCGAACGATTTCGGGCTGATCGGCCGGGCGCTGGACGGCGGCGCGCAGGGCGTTGTCTGCCCGATGATCAATACGTCCGACGAGGCCGCGCAACTGGTGCAGGCGGTAAAGTTTCCACCCCTCGGCGCGCGCAGCGCGGGGGCCTATCGCGCCCGGCTGCTGCTGCCGGACTACGTCCGCCGCGCAAATGTCTGGACGATCGCCTGTGCGCAGATCGAGACGCGCAGGGCGCTCGACAATATCGAGGCCATTCTCGGCACGCCCGGCCTGGACATGATCTGTGCCGGTCCCAACGACCTCGCCGTCACGCTGTCGAACGGCCAGCATGCCGACATCCGCGCGCCCGAGGTGGTCGAGGCGCTGGACCTGATGCTGGCGAAGGCCAAGCAGAAAGGCATCATCGCGTCGGCCTTCGCGAACGACGCCGAGTATGCTAAGGCGTTGCTGGAGAAGGGGTGGCAGGTGGTCGCCATCGCCACCGACGCGCGGTGGATCAGCGCCGCAGCGCGGGAAGCGAGGCGCGTCGTCAGTGGCGGCTGAGGGCCTCGCCGCGAGAAGTGCGCGGTAAATATAAAGTAAAGACGCAGAAAACAGCGGGCATTGGGCTCATTCCAGGGGATATGCGATGAGCGTGGTTTACAACATTCTCCTTCTTCTTGCTGTCTTCATAATTCTTAAAACGATCCAGATCGTTTTCGACTTCGCCTACACGACCTATAAATCGATAACCATTCACAAGAACATGGCGCACGCTTTCAACCCGGGCCTGATGTATCGGCTGAAACGCGGCCTCATCGGCGACATCGCCTACTACTTTATCGGCATCGTTGTCGCCCTGAACGCGGACTGGATCAGGAGCATATTGTAGGGCGGAGAAGCCGGTTTTCCGCTCGCCGGACAGGGTGGCCGGATATCGGGTCCGGCCTACCCCTGAAGGGTCGCGCGCGCCTTATACCCCGGCCACCGCCGTCAGCGTCGTCGAGGGCTCGGCCCGGTCGCGGCGCAGGCGTTCGGCCACCAGGAAAGCCAGCTCCAGCGACTGGCTCGCATTCAGCCGCGGATCGCAATGCGTGTGATAGCGGTTCGACAGGTCGGTATCGCTGATAAGCTGGGCGCCGCCCGTGCATTCGGTCACGTTCTTGCCGGTCATCTCGATATGCAGGCCGCCCGGATGGGTACCCTCGGCGCGGTGGATGTCGAAGAAGGTCTCCACCTCCTTGAGCACCAGATCGAAGGGGCGCGTCTTGTAGCCGTTGGCGGCCTTGATGGTGTTGCCGTGCATAGGATCGCACGACCAGACGACCATCTTGCCCTCGCGCTTCACCGCGCGCAGGAGCGCGGGCAGATGCTCGCCCACTTTCTCGGCGCCGTAGCGTACGATCAGCGTCAGCCGCCCCGCCTCATTCTTCGGGTTGAGTTGGTCGATGAGCCGCAGCAACTCGTCCGCCTTCAGCGACGGCCCGCATTTCAAACCGATCGGGTTCTGTACGCCGCGCATGAACTCGATATGAGCGTGATCCGGCTGGCGGGTGCGGTCGCCGATCCAGAGCATGTGGCCGGAGGTGGCGTACCAATGGCCGCTGGTCGAATCGACGCGGGTCAGCGCCTGTTCGTAGCCGAGCAGAAGCGCTTCGTGGCTGGTGAAGAAATCGGTCGTGCGCAGCTCGGTCATCTTTTCGGGCGTCAGGCCGCAGGCGCGCATGAAGGTGAGTGCGTCGCTGATCCGGCCCGCCAGCTCCTGGTAGCGGTGGCCTGCCGGGCTGTCGGCGAGAAAGCCGAGCG
>JBNKDX010000156.1:0-5685 GCA_050288485.1 Rhodomicrobiaceae bacterium
CAAGATCGGTTAACACCTTCGATCCTGCCCCCCGGCCGCAGATTGCAATTGAGATGAGCTGCCAAGATGTATGACATTGCGATCATCGGCGGAGGCATAAACGGTTGCGGGATCGCCCGCGATGCTGCAGGCCGCGGCGGCCAATGGCTGGCTCGACCGCGACCGCGTAACGCTGGAAAGCCTGATGGCGTTCAAACGCGCTGGCGCCGACGGCATCCTCACCTATTTCGCCCCCGCTGCCGCGAAACTGCTGCGCGAGCAGGCGTAGACCCGCCGCCTCGCACACTATCTGCGGCTCTCTCCCTCGCGGGAGAGAGCCGGACACGTTCGCCGGAGCCTGCTCACACGATGAACCGGCAGTTCTCCTGCGGCGTGCGGGTATCCATGTTGCGGCCGCGATTGAGGTGGTCGTCGATTTCCGCCGCCGCGCCGATCATCCGGCCGTAGAGGAACACGTTGAAAGCCGCGGTTTCCAGGTCCTTCTCCTTGAGAGCGCCCGCGCGATGATCCTTCCACAGAACCGCCAGCAGCAGCGCCGCGATCATCGCATCGACATTGACGCAGAATACGTTACGCGACACGCCCGCGTCGAAGAGCGCCTGCACCAACTCGCGGTAGAAAGCGTGAAAGACGTTGTAGTCGCCGTGTTTCGCCATGTAGTCGGCAATGAAACGCTCGCGCGGATCGACATTCACGGCCTTGTCGCGGAAGACAGGATGATGCACGCCGGGAATGGCGCGGACTTCCGTGCTACCTGTTTCCTTGGCGCGCGTCTTTTCCTGCCGGTATGCCTGCGCATAGTCCCGCGCCATGGCCTTCAGATCAAGGCGGCGCCCGGGGTCGCTCGGGTCGGCCAGATCCGTCCCGGCGAAGCGCTCCAGCAGGAAGGCGATGCCCTCATAGCCGTTGCCGCCGTGGCTGTAGCCGGTGTGGGTGAGAAACCCCATCATCGCCTTGTTGATCTGCACACGTAACGGCGTTTGCGGACCGTCGGCGGACACCGCGCCTTTCGCCCCTTGCGCCGAGATGGCGCCCGGTCCGTTGGAAATCAGGAGACCGGCCAGCATTTGCAGCGGCCTCACCTCGGCTTCGGAGGGCTTTCGCCCGGTGAGCGCCAGCCCCATGATGTCGGCCAAGCTCCAATGCGACAGATATTCCGCACGCCGCGTGCCGCCGAGGCTTCCCCAATGATGTATCCGGGCAGGAACCGACGCTCCGCACATGACGCCGTAAAGCCGCAGATACCAGGGCAGCATCTCCGCCGTCAGACGCGAAATACGCTTGCGCATCAGCGGGTTCCAGGCGACGGTCGCCGCGATCGCCCCCAGAATGGCCTCGCGCGACGGCAGCGCCCCGAGCGAGTTGATGAACCTCAGGAATACCGACGACGCCCCACGCGCGCGAATGGCGGCAAGCATGTCGTCGCGCACCGGGACGGCGTCATCCAGCCCCGCAAGGAACAGCCCGCGCACCGTCCTCGACAAGGTGAGCGAGCCGAGGTCGAAGGAGGCGTCGTGCGCATCCGTCAGTCCCGCGGGCGCGAACAGGTCTATGAGCGCGCGCGTGCAGGCCATGGCGCGCTCGGCGCGCTTCGGTCCGGTGACGGCGGCGGCAGCGGCCAGGACGACGTTGGGGGCGCTGCCCGCTGACCGCGCCGCTTCGGCGGCGGCGAGCGCGCTGTCACCGATGAGATTGACGTCGGAGGCGATGGCGACGCTCAGGAGTTCCTGATCCTCGGCCGAGGGGATCTCGCGGATCAGCGGCAGCACGAAATTGGCTTCGAGCGGCTGCAGCGCGAGGTCGAGTACAGTGTGGCCGTGGACGCTCGTCACCTGGGTCTTGGCGTCCATGACCGTCGCGCCCGAGCGGTCCTTCATGCTCTGACGCGGGACCGCCGCGCCGACGCGGTTGTGCAGCGCCTCGATCTGGCTGTCGTATGGCGCCAGCGCGCGCACCGTCGGCAGGCCGAGACCCGCGGGAAGCGGCAGCCCGCGGTCGTTGGCGATCCACGGTTTCAACGCCAGCGAGCCGGTGGGCGCGAAGTCGGGCGTCACGCCGCGTTTCGCCATCACGGCCGTCAGCGCGGCGGGGATATCGGCGATGTTGGTCACCACAGCGCCTTTCGCGGAAACGCAGGGCGTCTCGGGCGTGAACAGCTCCTCGACGCCGAGCGTCTCCATGAGCCAGCCTTCTTTATCCTCGGCGCGGTCGCCCGAACCGGCCATGGCTCCGGCATGCCCGACGGCGCGCGTGATCTTCGATTTCCACCGCCCGACGACACAGGCGACAACCGGCTTGTCGAATTGCAGGCCGAGTTCGTAATAGCCGCCCGGTTCGATGTAGAGAACAGCGGCCCTGCTGCGGTCATCGTTATTGAAGGCGAGGGCGAAATCGCGCGCCGCATAATGAATGTAGACGTCTTTACCGGAGGAGATCAGCGTCGTCGTGCCCCAACCGGCGAGGGCGAGATATTGCGCAATCGTCGTGGTGAAGCTCCCCGAGTTGGAGAACACCGCAACCGAGCCCTTGAGCAGCGTCTCCTGCGGCCGGTCGCCGCCCAGCGCGCCGCCGATGCGCACATGATTCCAGGAGTCGGCGACGCCCAGCGAGTTGCCGCCGATGATGTCGATGCCGTTCGATTGCGCCAGCGCCCGGATCTCGCGCGCGTCCCGGACCGCGACCTTCTCCGTGATCATGACGACCTTCTTGAGGCCCGGATTGATGCGGATCAGCTCGGCCACACCGTCGCGCACGCTGGCTGGCGGCAAATAGACGACGCCGGTGTCGAACTCCAGGCCGTCCTCCAGCCCTTCGCGGACGCTGTTATAGACGGGGATTTCGCCTCGGGGCGTTTCCAGCACCTGGCCGCGCCGTCCGGGCGAGGTGCCGAAGACGACGTTGCCGTTCGAGAAGCTGTGACTGACGGGCGTGACCTGCCGGGACTCGGCGCCCAGAATGTTGAGCACGCATACCCGGTCCCTCGTGCTTGCGACCTGGTCGAGCGAGGCAATGCCGAGATGAAGGGGAAGTCCGTTGCTACCTTTCTTGCGCATGTCCTGGCCTCATTGTCCCGCTTGCGGGTGGGGAAGTTTGTCGTCGTGTCCGGCGCTGAGCGGCCCGCCGAGCATCACGACGCCCGGCTTGGCCGGTCCTCCGGCGTCGCTCTCGGCCTCCTTTTTGAGCGAGGCGCTATGCGGCGCGACCGACTTGACGAAGAGCGGCGTCGCCGCTGGTTTGATCCCCATGCGCGCCGCAACCGCATCGCGCCCGCCGGATATCATCCAGGCATCGAGCTTGCGCGCGTAGTTGACGACTTCGGAGATGGCGCTGTCGAACCCGAAGAACCGGTAGGGCAGCCCGAGCGCGTCGCAGGTCTCCTCCAGCGCCCCCATGCCCCGCACCACGTTCGGACCGCCGCGGCCGACGACGACATAGAGCGGCGTGGGGCCGTGCTGGCTGAAATGCTCGCGCAGCGCGTCCGCCATGGCGCGGAAGGTCTCGTAGATGTCGGTGTTGTTGGCCTTGCCGCCGATGATGAACAGGATGTTGGCCTGTCTGAGCCAGTATTTGTAGCAGATGCGCGCGACCTCCTTCATCTTCTCGTAAGGCGGATTGCCGCCGAAATCGGAGGAGATGATCGCCGCGTCGCCCAGCACCTCGGTGACCAGCGAGTTGGCGCCGCCGCCGAAGGTGGGCGCGAGAATGGTGCCGCGCTCGTTGATGACATAGACGTCGGACTGCCCCTGATGGGTGCGAAGCTGATTGATTTCCCGCTCGAAAGCCGTGATGTCGCTGGCGAAGACGTGCTGCGGCAGGCCGAGCCGCTCGCGGCGGCCGTCGTCGCGGTCGAAGGCGCATTTGAAGTCGCAGGCGACCGGGATCAGCCGTCCGCCGGGCTCGGGCCGCATGCGGATCGGGTTCAGCTCCAGCGTCGTCATGCCGTAATTGTGGAAGAGTTCCCACAGCCTGGGCAGATGCTGAACGAGAGGCGAGATGAGTTCCTTGGGCGCGCCGATGTCGGCAAGCGCGTTGGCGACGTGGAAGGCCTGGAGGCCGGTCAGCGCGTCGAACGGGACTTCGGCGATGTATTTGCGGTCGAGTTCCTCGATTTCCATACCGCCCTTGTGGGTCAGCGTCATCGTGGGCGCGCGGTGGAGGCTGGAATCGGTGAGCGAGAAATAGACCTCGTGCTCCGCCGGAACGGCGGCTTCGAAGGTGACGCCGCCCGCTTTGACGACGCCGCCGCCATGGCGGTGCGCGGCGAAATAGAGGCGCTCCTTTTCCTGCAGCGCCTCCCGCAGATCGTTCACGCGCCCGATCAGGCCGGACTTGCCTTTCCTGCCCGCCCCGCCCCGGAACACCGGCTTGACGAAAACCTGCCCGTGGCGGGCGATGAGGTCGCGGATATCGTCGTCGCGGGCGTCGGGGCCAAGGATCTCCGGCGTCGGAAACCCGACGTGTTTCAGCAGCTTGGCTCCGTATAGCAGTCCGGTAACGTTCACGGGTGTCGCCTCCTGGGATGACCGCGGAATCGCTGGCGGAAATACGTCAACGGCGCCGGACGCGGCTGGCGCTTCAGGTATTTCCGTGGGCGAATTGGCCGGGCGGTTGCTCCGTCTCTTGAGGGGGATCGCCCCCTGAGCGGCCAGAAGTAAGCGGCGTTCCTGGTGGGAAACTTGCGGCGCGAGGGAGCGGCGCCGCTTTGTGGAAGAAATGATGAAGAAAAATATGGTGAAAGCGATGCTATCCGATCAAAGATTCCAGTCTTTGAACTGAACTCATCGCGCTGTTGCGCTCACCCTGATTGGGATGTTGTTGTGTGCGGCGCACACATGAACGCACAAAATGGCTGTTTTACATAGCCATGTCTATTGTGCATCGCAGCAATTCCACGCCGCGGGAATAAACCGCCGCGATCAAAGTTCTAGCGCCTGGCGCAGCAGGGCAAGCGCGGTCCTGACTGCTTCCTCTCGAACCTCGGACCGGCCGAGGTCGCCGAAATTCTCCTCATGGTGGATGGCGCGGAAATCGAGCTGCCCCTCCGACACCGCCACGCGCTTGGCCACGGCGAAATGCACGAGCCCCACGGGCTTTGCCTCCGTCCCGCCGCCCGGCCCTGCGATCCCGGTTATGGCGGCCGAAACGCCCGCACGCGACCGCCACAGCGCACCCGCGGCCATGGACAGCGCCACCTCGCGCGACACCGCGCCGAACTCGCTGAGCATTTCCTCGTCCACGCCGAGCAGTTCGTGTTTCGATTCGTTGGAATAGGTGACGAAACCGCGCTCCAAAACGTGCGATGCGCCCGCCACATGGGTGAGATAGGCCGCGAGCAGCCCCCCCGTGCACGACTCGGCGGTCGCGATCATGACGCCGCGCTCGCGGCAGGTTTCGATGAGGCTGGCCGCCTCGCGGACGAGCTTTTCGCGCATGGGTTTGCCCTCTTGCGGCGACGCCGCGCGTGTCTTCTTTTGTCGCCAATCCGATTCGCCTGATCCGCCCATCATGCGCAACAGAACGGCGCTTCGCACTCACTGCTTTCGCGTCAGCAGGAAAACCGCCTGCTCGCCGACCTCGACTGCAACGGTTGGCCGCAGACCGGTCGCAACAAGGCGCTGGCCGCGATCCGTCGCGCGCTGGCCTGTCATCTCTGCGGGGATCAACATCTGACGGTGGTGGTCAAGC